>JBEIVF010000249.1:0-2711 GCA_040374005.1 Gemmatimonadaceae bacterium
CTGGGACGGGTTCCGCCCGCGCGACCGAGCCCTCGATGCGCCCGTGGAGTTCGCCGCCGAGACACCGGCCGATAGTGCCGCCGAGGCCGAGGCGATCGACTCCATCTTGGCCGTGAGCGCGCGGAACATCTCGGCCGACTCGCTCATCGGCGCCGCGCGCGGCGACACGACGGCCCTCGTGGAGGACGACTCCTCCGCGGCGGCCTCAGGATACACGTTGGCGTTCGCGTCGCTCCTCTCAGAGTCGCGCGCACGGGCCGTGGCCGCCCGCATTCGCGTGGATGGACGCGCACCGCGCGTGGTCGTCGGCTCGCGCGATGGCGTGGCGATCTTCCGCGTGGTGAGTGGTCCGTTCCCCACCCGCGAGGCCGCTGAGGACGCGGGGCGGCGGAGCGGCGTGAGCTTCTGGGTGTTCGCCGGACTGCCGTGATCGAGTCGGATCGTTCGCGGGAGCGCTCGCCCGCCGAGGCGTTGCAGGATCTGCACGCGCTGTTGATCGAAGGCGGCGACGTGGAGACACTGGCCCGCGCGGCACTCACCACGGCCCGGGCCACGGCCCCCACACGTCGGGTGGCGATCTTCGACCTCGCGGGGGCGTTCGCCGCCGCGCCAGGCGACGGGCTGGTCAGCGCGCTACGAGCGGGGCGGTCGCTGAACCACTTGGCGCGTCCGATCGGCGAGGGGGGGCGCGAGTGGTTCGTGGTCGGGCGTGGTCCCGAGCCTGCGGACGACGCGGTGGTGTCGCACGAGCGCTGGCCAAAGCTGGTGGCCGGATTCCGGTCGGCGGGCGCCCTGCTTATCATCCTCGTCCCCCGTGAGCTGTCGGGCGGGAGCCGATTGATGGAGCTGGCCGACCGGGCCGTGAGCCTCCCCCCGGCGTTCGAGGGGTACGCCGAACCGGACCCTGAGGTGCCACCCAGCGAGCCGGACACCGCGGCGGACGAGGACGACGATGATCTCACACTCCCGCCCATCGTCCTCACGCACCCGCCTGAGCCGCCGCAGCCCCCTCGGCGGGTGCCAATGGCCGTGGTCGTGTTCGGGGCGCTCTGCGTGGTCCTCGTGGCCATCCTGAGCCCACGCCTGATCGCACTGTTGCGCCCGCTCACCACCGGGCCCGACACCGCGGCCGTCGCCGACTCGGTCGCCCGCGCGCAGCTGGTGGCGGACTCCACCCCACCCGCGCCGGCGATCATTCCCGACACCCTCCCTGAGGCCATCGTGGCCAACCCGGCCGACTCGAGTCTGGCCGCGGTGTGGGGGGTCGAACTGGTGGCGACGAACGACCGCGCAGATGCTAACTTGCGTCTCGCGTCTGCGGGAACAGCATTGTCGTCGGGGACGCTCTCGCCGGTCATGTTGGGGTCCGACCCGTTGCCGCTGTTCAAAGTCGTCGGGGGCGCGTTCACGGATCGGGCGGCCGCGGAGCGGTTGCGCGACCAGCTCCGGGCGAGTGAGGTCTTGTCCCCCGAGACGGGCATGGTGGCGCGGGTGCCCTACGCCATCCGACTCGACACCGCGCTGTCTCTCACCGAGGCGCGCGTCCGGGCGCGGGAGTGGGCGGGTCGTGGCACGGCGGCGTATGCCCTCGTGACCGACGATGGACGTGCGACTGTGTATGCGGGGGCGTTCGCGTCCCCTGAACAAGCTGTCCTGCTCCTCGCCGCGCTCCGCGACGACTGGCCGGCAGCGGTAATCGCCTTTCGTGTTGGGAGATCGTTCTAGGTGCGACTGACCAAGTTGGAATTGCACGGCTTCAAGTCCTTCGCGGACGTGACGGAGCTCGTATTCGATCAAGGGTGCACGGCGATCGTCGGGCCCAACGGCTGCGGCAAGTCGAACGTCTCTGATGCCGTGCGGTGGGTGCTCGGTGAGCAACGCGCGCGGGCCCTCCGCGGCGCAAAGATGGAAGAGGTGATCTTCCAGGGCTCCTCGGCGCGTCGTCCCGTGAACGTCGCCCAGGTCTCCCTGCATTTCGACAACAGCGACTCCGATCTCCCGGTCCCGTTCGGCGAGGTGGTGATCACGCGCCGACTCTCGCGCTCGGGCGACAGCGAGTACCTGCTCAACAACACGCCCTGCCGTCTGCGCGACATCCACGATCTGCTCCGAGGCACCGGCCTCGGCGCGGATGCGGGCGTGGTGATCGAGTCGAAGATGATCGATGCCCTGCTCTCGGATCGCCCCGACGAGCGACGCGAGTTGTTCGAGGAGGCCGCCGGCGTCAGTCTGTACCGCGATCGTCGCCGCACCACCGAGCGGCGGTTGGAGGAGACGGCCCACGATCTGCAGCGCATCGACGATCTCCTCGTCGAGAAGACGACGCTCGTGCGCTCGCTCGCACGCCAGCGCAAGCGGGCTGAACAGCACGCTGAACTGATGCGCCGTCGCCTCGCGCTCGAGCTGACGCTCACCGAAGTCGAGATGGCGGAGTCGGCGGATCGTCTCGCCGCCCTCGAGACCACGCTGGCCGAATTGCGCGGCGATGCACCGTCCGCCCATGAGCGGGTGGCCGCGGTCGAAGCCATGCGCGACGAGACCCATGCCGCGCGCGAAGCCGCCGATGCGCGCCGCAACGAGCTCTCGCGTTTGCTCGCGGAACAGCGCGATGCGGTCGCGGAGATCGAGCGGCAGCTCGCGGTCGCCGATGCCGAGCAGCGCAACGCGATGGAACGTCGCCGACGCGCCGAAGCGGAACGCGAAACGGGGAC
>JBEIVF010000212.1:0-3347 GCA_040374005.1 Gemmatimonadaceae bacterium
CGAACGTGATCGCGCGCATCGGTCCGAGCGGCTGCACGCCGCTCATCTTGAATGGCCATCTCGATGTCGTCGGCGTGGAAGGCATGTCGCACGCGCCCTTTGCGCCCGAGGTGCGAGACGCCAACCTGTTCGGGCGCGGGTCGACGGATATGAAGGGCGGCGTGGCGGCCATGTGCGTGGCCGCCGCCCGCGCCGCCGCGCGCGGTGCGCTGGCAAGCGAGATCATCGTGACGGCCGTGTGCGACGAAGAGTACGAGTCGATCGGCACGCGCGCGTTGCTGTCTCAGGGGCTTCGCGCGACCGGGGCGATCATTACCGAACCCACCCGCATGGCGATCGCGCCGGCACACAAAGGCTTCGCGTGGATCGAAGTAGTGCTGCATGGACGCGCCGCCCACGGCAGTCGCTATGACGTGGGGATCGACGCCAACCGTCATGCTGGTCTGCTCCTGGCCGAACTGGATCGGTACGAACGCGACGTGCTCACCCGCCGCATGCACCCTCTGCTGGGGCGCGCCTCACTGCACGCGTCGTCGATCGTGGGCGGCACCGGCTGGTCGACCTACGCCGATCGCTGCACGCTGCATATCGAACGCCGCACGCTACCCGGCGAGAGCGGGGACGAGGCGCTCGTCGACATCCGCGCGCTGTGCGCTGCCCTCTCCGCGTCGCGCCCGGGCTTTCAGGCGGATGTGTCGTTGGTGTGCGCGCAGCCTCCGCTCGACCTCGCGCTCGATGCGCCGCTGATCGCGTCGGTGCGCGCGGCATGCACGGCGGTTGGCGTGGCGCCCACCATCGCGGGCTTGTCGTGCTGGACCGATGCCGCCCTGTTCGCCGAGGCGGGGATTCCCGCGTTGTGTTTTGGCCCCGGCGATATCGCCCGCGCGCATTCGGCCACGGAGTGGGTGGAAGTCGCGGAGCTCGAACGCGCGACGGAGATACTGGAAGCGGTGTGCGCGGCGTGGGGACGGTAGCGGATCGCGCTCGGTGGTAGGACCCCGTCCCCATCACCCACCACCTCAATCGCACCGCCGCCCTGCCGCCCTTGTACCTTGCAGTGACCTATGCACCTCTCCGTCCTCCAGTACGACCGCCTCGAGCGCGCCATTACCAATGGCACTCGGCTTCAGCTGTATCGCCGCGGCACCGAGTTTCTGGTGATTCCCGAGCGACTCCGCCTGCAGCACGGACGTGAACTGATCGTGGCGCGTCATCCGAGTACCGGCAGCCTACTCGAGATCTACATCGATGAACTGGACGCGATGGAGATCGTGAAGTGAGTGCGATGTATCCACTGGTCGCGGTGTTTGCCGACGAATCGTGTCTCGGCAATGGCAAGAGTGGTGACACGCCCGGTGGACTGGGCGCGCTCATCGAATTCAGGCGGGCCGATGGCGCGGTGCAACGCTTCGACCTGTGGGCCTCGGAACCCGATACCACGAACAACCGGATGGCGCTGCGGTCGGTGATCGACAGCTATCAGGCGATGTCCGGGAAGGGGAATCCCCTGTCGGTGCTCTTCACGACCGACTCGCGCTACATCGTGGACGGGATGACGTCCTGGGTGCGCGGGTGGATGGCGCGGGGCTGGAAGCGCGCACAGGGGCCGGTCGAGAACGTGGAGCTCTGGCAGGCGGCGGTCGACGCCGTGGCGATGCACGAGACGCAGTGGGCGTGGGTGAAGGGGCATGCCGGCCATCCGCAGAACGAGTACGCCAATCATCTGGCGACCCGGGCCGCCGCCGTGCAGGACCGCTCCGATGGACTCGTCGCGTCGGCGTTTGAGGAGTGGTGGGCCGCGCAGCCTGTCCGGGCCAACACCAAGCGGGCCCCATTGTCACCGTTTCCCGCTCCGGATGCTTTCATGCCTGTTCCCGCGTTACCCGGGGCCAAGACTGCGCGTCGAATGACGTAAGAACTCCGGCGCACGAGTCGCCTTCCGCCTCTCGCGCACGGTTCGCATGCAGTACCCGCATCTCCTCACCCACGGCTTCACGCTCACCGATCTCGAAGAGCGGCTGCTACCGTTTCGAGAAGTGCGCCGTGAGATGGCCGATGGTGGGGCCAAGCCATGCGACTGTCGCTACTGCGGGAATCGCTTGCCGGAGCACCGAGCTCGACGTGCACTGGCGCTTCTGCGTGACGTGTGGTCGCAGCGCCGATCTTCCCGATCTCACGACCCCGATCCGACGAGCCGGCTAGGTTCGTCTCGTCCGGCGACTCCTGTCGATCGCGTGAGGTGTGTCCTCGTGTATACTCGTGTATGCCTCTCGTTTTGCCTGTCCGGTCATTGGTTCGACGCGCGCTGCACGCCGCGTCGGCGCTGAGCATCTGCACCGCCTGCGCATCGGCGATTCCAGTGGGAGTGCCGATGGGCCCGAATGGCGCCGCGCCGGTCGGCGGCTCCCCGTCGGCGCCGTCAACCCAGCTTCCCCTACGCTGGCCCGTGCGCACGGCCGAACACATCGACCTGTGGCTGCATGCGTTTGCGCTGATCAGTGAGGACACGGCGCGCGTGCGACTGTATCGCTACGGCTATCGCGACTCGTTGGTGGTCGTCAAGAATCAGCGCAACGTGCTGACGAGCCTCGATGCCAATCGGGCTACACTTGCCAAGCGGTTGCCACTGACGGGCGGCTATTTGACGGCGCAATTTCTCCCGTTCGAATTCGCGAACTGGGATGCCATGGCCTACGCGATCGAACGCTTTCTGGAGTTCGCGGGCGATCCGCGGCGGGCTCCCGATCGCGAGACCCAAGCCCGCGTGGCGCGGATCGCGTCGATGTTTCCGACGGCGGCGGATCGCGAGTGGCTCCGCCTGTTCCTGGCCAGCGTGCGTGATGAACAGGCGCAATTCTTCAACGCCGAGCATTCGCGCCTGATTCGCACCCGTGCGCCCGTGATCACGTCGGTAGACAGTCTGTGGCAGCAGGTCTATCGCACGAAATTCGAGCGCTTTCTGAACAACACAGCGCAGCGGCAGGGCGATCTGCTTTTGTCGCTGCCGATTGGTGGTGAAGGGCGCACCGCCACAGGGCCCAACCGGCAGACGATGGTGGCGGTGCCCTTCCCCGTACGCAGCGAAGACGCGGTGCAGGTGTTGTACGTGATGGCGCACGAGATTACCGGCTCGCTGGTGGGTACGGTGGTGGCGGACAACACGACACCAGCCGAACAGCGCGCGGGTACGGCGGACCGCTATGTCTCACTGGGTCAGGTGCAGGCGGGTGCGCTGCTGTTGGCCACCATCGCGCCGGAACTGCGCGAAGGATATGTGCGATATTACGTGGAGCAGGCCAACATCCGTCGTTCGGGCGTGACCTCGTACCCCGCGCTCTTCGACTCCG
>JBEIVF010000270.1:0-2469 GCA_040374005.1 Gemmatimonadaceae bacterium
CGCGCGGCGCGATCCGCGCACCATGGGCCCGTCGGGTGGGCCGATCACGCGCGACCAAACGGGCGTCGAGACCTACGGCACCATCTTCACGTTCGCCGAGTCGCCGGTGCAGAAAGATCTGTTCTGGGCCGGCACCGACGACGGCTACGTGCAGCTCTCGCGCGATGGCGGCACGACGTGGACCAACGTGACGCCGCGCGGCATCGGCGACTTCACGCGCATCTCGCTGATCGATGTGTCGTCGTTCGATGCGGGCACCGCGTACCTCGCCGCCAACCGCTTCCAACTCGATGACTTCACGCCGTCGCTGTGGAAGACCACCGACTTCGGCGCCAACTGGACGCGCATCGACGCGGGGATCCCGCGCGACGAGTTCACGCGCGCGATCCGTCACGACCCGGCGCGGCGCGGCTTGTTGTACGCCGGCACGGAGCGCGGGGTGTGGGTGTCGTTCAATGACGGCACCAACTGGCAGCCGCTGCAGCTCAACCTGCCCGCCGTGCCCGTGCACGACCTCGTCGTCAAGGACAACGACTTGGTCATCGGCACGCACGGCCGGTCGTTCTGGGTGATCGACGACATCTCGCCGCTCCGTCAGGTGACGGCCGACGCACTCGCCAAGCCCGCGCATCTGTTCACGCCGATCGATGCCGTGCTCGCCGACTTCAGCGGTGGCGGTGGCGAGGGACGCAGTGGCCCCAGCGCCGCCAACCCGCCGTCGGGCGCGCGCATCCACTACTTCCTCAAGACCGCCGGCACGCCCGTCACGCTCGAGTTCCTCGCGCCCGATGGCACGCTCATCAAGCGCTACGAGTCCACCGCACCGGCCGCCGCGCCGGGCGCGGGTGGCGGTCGTGGGGGCGCCGGGGCCGCCGCGCGTGTCAGCACCACGGCGGGCCACAACACCTTCACGTGGGACATGCGCTACCCCGACGCCTCGTCGTTCCGCGGCATGATCCTGTGGGCCGGCAATGTGCGCGGTCCGCTCTCCCCGCCGGGCACCTACACGGTGCGGATGACGGCGGGGGGTGTGTCCGAATCGAAGACGTTCAAGCTCGTGCCCGATCCGCGCTCCGAAGCCACGCTCGCTGATCTCGTCGAGCAGTTCAACTTCCTCGTCAAGATCCGTGACCGCGTCACCGAGGCCAACGACGCCGTGAAGACGTCGCGCTGGGTCAAGTACGAACTCGATGATCGCCAGGGCAAGATGACCGGTGCCATGGCCCGCCAGCTCGCCACGCGCGCGCAGCGGCTCGCTACCGCGATCAGCGCGGCCGAGGCCGAGATCTATCAGGTGCAGAACCAGTCCAACCAGGATCCGCTCAACTATCCCATCAAGCTCAACAACAAGATCGCCGCGCTCAACGGCAACGTCGCCTCGGCGCCCTTCAAGCCCACCAAGCAGGCATATGATGTGTTCACCGAGCTCTCGGGTAAATTGCAGATCGAGCTCGAGCGGATGAACAAGGCGATCGCCGATCAGTTGCCGGCGATCAACGACATCCTGCGCCGCGCTGGCCTCGCCCCCATCGAGGTGAAGGCCGAAGACCCGCCCGCGCGGCCGAACGTCCGCGCCGCGATGGACGACATCCTCTCTGACGATCACCAGGACGCTGCTTAAATGAGTTCGCCTTTCCCGATCCCGCCGTTCGCCCGTGAATGCCTCGACGCGGCGGGATCGTCGTGGACCGCTGCGCACGAACACCCCTTCGTGCGCGCGCTGGCCGACGGCACCCTCGCGCCGGCCAAGTTCAAGTTCTACCAGATGCAGGACGCGCGGTACTTGGAGTCCTTCGCCGACGCGGCGTCGTTGATCAGCACGCGCTGCCCGTTGCCCGTCGATAAGCTGTGGTTCATCGACGCGGCGCGCATGGCGCTGGTCGTCGAAGCGGGGCTGCACGCCGGCTACGGCGTCAAGCTCGGCTACACGGCCGAGGACATCGTCAACCTGACGCTCACACCCAACGGCCGCGCGTACCAGGACCACATGGTCAGCGCCGCCGTGCGCGGCACGCTCGTCGAGGCCCTCGGCGCGCTCACGCCGTGCCCGTGGTTGTACATCGACTTGGGCCAGCACTTGCAGAAGCAGATGGGCCCGGTGAGCGACGCGCATCCGTACGCCGATTGGCTGCGCATGTACGCCGATCCGGGCTTCAACGAGTACATGGCCAACATCCTCGAGCGGCTGCAGCGCTTCGCCGATGCGAGCGACGCAGCGTCGCGCGCGCGCGCCGTGGAGGCGTTCGTGGTGAGCGTGAAGTACGAGTGGATGTTCTGGGATCAGGCGTGGACGGAGCAGGTGTGGCCGGTGTGATGCCGCCGATGGTCCGTGACGTGACTCCCGCTGATCACGCCGCGATGCTCGACATCAACAACGCGGCGTATCCTGCGATGAATCTCCTCGACGCTCCGGCGCTCGAGGGGATCATCGCGGAGTGCACGTACGCGCGCGTGGTGGTGGACGCCGAG
>JBEIVF010000239.1:0-2817 GCA_040374005.1 Gemmatimonadaceae bacterium
ACGAGGACGACGACGACGAGTCACCGTACGAAACGATCCTCCTCGGCCACATCGTGCGCTTCGCCAAGGACCGCAAGTATCCGGACAACCTGGCCGAAGAAGCGGTCGACATTCTCACGCGCATCATCCATGGGGCCGAGCCGCTGGAAGACGCGGATCGAAAAGCCATCGACGACTTGCTGGGATCGCTGTAGGAGTGCTTTCGGCGAGGCCGTCCACTGCTCGTTCGCGCGAAGCTCGCGAAGCATCCAGCTAACTGTTGCCTCACGTCTCACCACCATCCCACCTCCAGCCTCCCCCAAGCATGCGCATCACTCGCCTCTTCGCCGCCATCGCCATCGCCACGCTCGCCGTGACCACGCCCCGCGTCTCAGCGGCGCAGCTGGCCGACACCAAGATGCTCACCGCCGACGCGGTGAAGAGCCTGCTCGCCAGCGCCGAAGCCACGGCGAAGCAAAACAAGTGGAACGTGGCCATCGCCGTGACCGATGCGGCCGGCGACCTGCTCGGTTTCCTCAAGCTCGACAACGCCAGCACCGGCTCCGTGCAGATTGCACAGGGGAAGGCCCGCACCGCCGCCCGCTTCGGCCGGCCCACCAAAGTGTATGCCGACCGGATTCTCACCGACACGCTGACGTTTCTGTCGGTTGACGGACTCGTTGCCCTGCAGGGCGGCCTGC
The DNA here is from genome assembly GCA_040374005.1 of Gemmatimonadaceae bacterium. Taxonomy (GTDB): domain Bacteria; phylum Gemmatimonadota; class Gemmatimonadetes; order Gemmatimonadales; family Gemmatimonadaceae; genus DASRAP01. The sequence continues at coordinate 681 of JBEIVF010000239.1, forward strand.
CCATCATCGTGGGCGGCAAGGTGATCGGCGCCGTCGGGGTGAGTGGCGCCACCAGCGCGCAGGATGAACAAGTGGCCGCCACCGCGATCGCCGCGGTCATCAAGCCGTAAGCGAAGTCCTCAGCGAAACCCTCACACGCGACTTATCGCCGCTCGTCGTGTCCGCGAAAGCCGAGGCGCTGATTCACCGCGCGTCGTTCATCGAGCGTCATCCGCGACCACGCCCCGATTTCCGCGAGCGTGCGGCGACAGCCCCGACATTCCTGGCCCACGTCGAGTAGACACACCTTGAGGCACGGCGACGTGGCCGGGAACTCGGACAGCGGCGGCACCCGATCGTTCACGGCGCTGCCTTGACCGCGTTCCACGCCGGACACGACGGCGCCTGGCCAGCGGGCCGTGGCGGGCCGTCGGCGCGCGGGAGCGTATCCGCCACCTGCATGAGCTCCACGTCGAAGATGAGCGTGGCCCGCTCCGGAATCACCGGCGGCCGCCCCTTCTCGCCATAGGCGAGCTGCCACGGAATGATGAGCCGGCGCGACCCACCCACGCTCATCCCCTGAAAGCCCAGATCCCAGCCCGCAATCACGCGCCGGAATCCCTGCGGAAAGCTGATCGGATCCTTTACGCGGCCCGCAGTGGTCGTATCACGCGACGAGTCGAACTTCGTGCCGTCGGTGGTCCACCCCGTGTAGTGCGCATACACACAGCGCCCCGAGGTGAGCGGCGTCCCCGTGCCCACGGTCAGATCGATCGCCGAGAGCGAGAAGAGCGGCACCGCCCTCCCCTCCACCGCCGGAATCGGCACCGCATACCGAGGTGCGCCAGCACACCCCGCGATCACCGTCGCCATCGCCACCATCAGCAAAGTTCTCATGACTGAACACTAAGAACTCAGTTCTGATTTGTGACCCACTACCCACCACCCAGTACCCACGGCCAAGAGCCAAGAGCCCACAGCCCACAGCCCCCTCTATCCTCCGCCCTCCTCTCCCCTCAATTTGAAAAACGACCCAACCCCTCCCAATCCCCTAGGCCATGCCCCGTAGCTTCGTCCGCCCCCTGCTCGTAGCGCTGTGCACCGCGCTCGCCCCCACGCTCACCCACGCGCAGGATGCCCCCCCGGCTCGCCGCGGTGTCGTGATCACCGACACCGCCCGCGCCCGCGCGCTGTTCGTGAGCAAGGACCCCGCCGACCTCGCCGGTTGCGGCGCCAACTGTGACCGCGACATCAAGGCGCGCATCGCCACTGACAGCGCCTACGAAGCACGGGCCAAGGGCGTGGTGGAGTTCAAAAAGGTGACCTACAAGAGCCGCGCCGATGGCCTCGAAATTCCGGCCTACCTGTTCGCGCCGCTCGTCAAGAATCCCGCTGGTCATGCCGCGCTGGTGTGGGTGCACGGCGGCGTGCACTCCAACTGGGGACTCGGCATGTGGCCCTTCGTGCGCGAGGCCGTGCAGAAGGGCTACGTCGTGATCACGCCCAACTATCGCGGCAGCACCGGCTACGGCAACGACTTCCACCGCAAGATCGATTACGGCGGCATGGAAGTGGACGACGTGTACTCATCCATCGACTACCTGAAAACGCAGTCGTATGTGGACATGGATCGCTTAGGGATGATGGGCTGGAGCCACGGTGGCTTCATCACCTCGCTCAACCTCACGCGTGAGGGGCAGCCCTTCCGCGCCGGCGTGGCGATGGTGCCGGTCACCAATCTCATTTTCCGCTTGTCCGATCACGGCCCCGGCTACCAGCGCGATTACGCGGCCGAGGAAGGGATCAAGGGTCTGCCCTTTGAGAACGTGCCGGAATACATCCGTCGCTCGCCCACATTTCACTTCGACAAGCTGAACGTGCCACCAGCAGAAGATCCGTTCAGCCCTACTGCAGATGCTCAGGGATGCCGGTCTCCTGGTCGGCAAGGCGGGCAAAGGGGGAACGATTGGCATGGTGCAGCGGCCATTCCTCTCGCCGCAGGTGCAGGCGCTGGTTGCCAGCGACGATCCGGCCCTGAGGGCCGGTTTCCTGCTCCACGCGCCCGCCAAGCCCCCAGCCAAGGCCCCCGCCAAGCCCAAAGCCAAGCCAGCCGCCAAGCCTGCAGCCCCTAAGGCCGCAGCGGCCCGGAGGGCGAAAC
>JBEIVF010000035.1:0-12591 GCA_040374005.1 Gemmatimonadaceae bacterium
CTTCTGCGCCGCCGCGTGTCGCTTGATCTCGACGTCCGACTCTGGGATCACGCCCGGCAGTTCCACCGGGCGTCCATTGCGATCGATAGCCACGAACGTGAGGTAGCACGAGTTGGTGTGACGCCGTACACCGGTCAGCAGATCCTCGGCTTCGACGCGCACCCCCACTTCCATCGACGTGCGGCCTACATAGTTCACCGACGACTTCATCACGACGAGATCGCCGAGGTGAATCGGCTCGCGAAAATCGATGCGGTCCACCGACGCCGTGACGCAGGTGCGGCGCGCGTGCCGGAACGCCGCCACGGCCGCGACCTTGTCCATCATCGCCATGATCACGCCGCCGAACACATGGCCGAGGTTGTTGGAGTCCTGCGGCATCATCAGCTCGGAGGACTCGTGCTGGGACTCGCGCACGAAGCGCGTGGGACGATCGGCCGGTGCAGTCATCGACGGGACCGTGATGGGGAGGACGGGAACGAGGCGACACGAAAGAGCGACGGGGGCCCACGACGCACGGGCGGACCGCGCACGATGCGCGCTTCACCTGAATAGAGCACCGCGTCGTCGAAGGCGCGCGCCAGCGCGTCGCGCGTGCCCGGCGTGACGGTGGAGTCGAGCCAGTACACGCGGCGCACATCGCCCGTGACCTTGCCGGCTTCCCACAGGCGGGCGCTGGCGTCACGCAACGTGATCGTGGCCCGACCATCGTCGGCCAACGGACTGACGGCCAACTGCAGCGCGCCGAGCGTGAAGCGCGGCGCGGGCTCGAGCTGCGTGGGACGTTCGTCGCCGAGCGCACGCCACCACTCTGGTGCGGGCACGGCGATGGGCGTGAGGAACAGCATGTCGGTGCCCTGCTCGTCGTCGGTGGCCACGGCGGCGAACGTCACCACGACCGTGTCGGCCGTGCCATCGAGCGTGAACGAGTCGTCGACCAAACGCCACGCCCCGGGGTCGGCGGACGCGGTGAGGTCGGCCTGCGCACTGGCGAGCATCTGTCGCGCCGTGCCCGCGCCGAACAACGCGACCAACGTGGCCGGCTCGCCCGTGCGCAGATCGGTGATGCCGCGGCGCAACGTGCGCACAGTGGAGCCGCCGACGACATCGACCTCGACCACGTGCTCGTACGACAGATACGGGCCGAACACCGCGAAGTCCTCGAACGCGACCGTGGCCACGGTTCGCGCGTACTCGTTGGCGGGTTCTTCGGGACGGAGCCGACGCTCGCGTGGGTTGGCAGCCGCATACGCCGCCGCCAGCCGCGGGATCAGGGTGTCACGCGCCACCAGCACCGAGTCTGGCCCCGCGAGATCGCGGCGGTACACGCCCTGCCCCACGAACACCGCGTCATAGAACGATTGATCGTCCTCCACGGTGTAGATCTCGTGGAATCGGCCGTCGAGGCGCGCCACGGTCATGGCCACGCCACGCAGGCGAAGGCCGCTTGAATCGGCACGGAGCCAGTAGAGCGAGTCGCCGGCCGCCACGAGCGCGTCGAGCGTGGGCGGCACAGCGGCGGGTGGCGCGGGGTCGTCGCACGCCACCAAGAACATCGAGAGCACCAGCAGAGCGCGCGTCACCCCTCAAAGCTAACGGGAGGCGCGCCTCTTCAGCGGGCGTGCGCGACCTTCGCCACGCCGTCTAGCAGTCGATCGACCTCTTCGGTAGTCGTGTAGCCCACCAAGCCCGCGCGCACGAAGCCCTCGGGCTGCCCCATCCGCTCGGCCACCGTCGTCGCGTAGTAGTCGCCGTGGCTCACGAACACGCCGCGCGCCGCCAACGCCACCGCCACCTGCTCGGGATCCACGCCGCGCACCGTGAACGACACCGTCGGGGTCCGGGGGCGATCCAAGCCTGGTCCGAACCGCGTGACGCCCTCGATGGCGCCGAGCCCTTCCCACAGGCGACCGAAGTCGGTCATCACACGGGCGTGCGTGGTGGCGTAGGCATCGCGCAGGCGCGCGCGGCGGGTCTCGCCGCGACCGAACGACGCGAGGAAGTCCACGATGGCCCCCGCGCCGATGATGCCCTCGTGGTTCTGCGTGCCAGTCTCGAGACGCTCCGGCGATGTGTCGGGCGCGGGGGCCAGCTTGGGCACATCGAGCGACTCGAGCAGCGCCCGGCGTCCCCAGAGGATGCCGATGTGCGGGCCGTAGAACTTGTAGGCCGAGCAGGCGACGAAGTCGGCGCCGATCGTGGCCACGTCGAGCAGCGTGTGCGGGGCGTGGTGCACGGCGTCCACGTACACCAGCGCGCCGGCGGCCTTGGCGCGGGCGGCGATCGCCGTCACGTCGGGCATGGTCCCGAGCGCGTTGGACGCTGCCGTGACCGCCACGAGGCGTGGCTTGGCGCTCAGGGCCAGATCGAGATCGGCCCAGTCGAGCTCACCAGTGGAGGCATCGAGCTTCACCACATCCACCCGGATCCCGCGCTCCTTCACCAGCGCCCGCCACGGCGCCACGTTGGCTTGGTGATCGAGCTCCGTGACGAGCACCGTGTCGCCCGGGCCCCAGCTCCGGCCCAGTGCGCGCGCCACGTGGAAGGTGAGCGTCGTCATGTTGGCGCCGAACGCGATCTCATCGGCGGCACCGCCCGTGAAGTCGGCCAATGCCGAGCGCGACTTGGCGATCAACTCGTCGGTCTCCACCGACGTGGGGTACGCCCAGTGCGTGTTGGCGTTGTGATGCAGCAGATAGTCGGACATCGCGTCCACGACATCCTGGGGCACCTGCGTGCCGCCGGGCCCATCGAAGTACGCGACCGCGCGACCGGCGTGGATACGACGCAGCGCGGGAAAGCGCGCGCGAAAAGCAGCGAGGTCAGTCACGGGCGATCCCAGCGAGATGTTCAGCGAACTTGACGGCTTCGACGTGGTCGGCCTCTTCACCCAGCGCCGTGTGCGCCGCGCGGTACAGTTCACTCACGAGTTGCATGACGGGGGTGGGCGTCTTGGTGTCGCGTGCCACGCCGGCGGCGATGCCCACGTCCTTGTCGAGCAGGGCGAGCCGGAACGTGCGCGGGAAGGCGCGCGTGAGCACCCGCTCCGGGAACAGATTCTCCGACGCGTTGCTGCGGCCACTCGACGCGTTGATCACGTCGAGCGCGACGGCGGCCGACACCCCAGCGCGCTCCAGTGCGATCAGCCCCTCGGCCAACGCCCAGATGTGGGTGGCCAACAGCGAATTGTTCACGGCCTTGAGGGCATCGCCGGCCCCCACCGGGCCACAGTGCACGATCTTGGCCGCGAAGTGCTGCAGGACCGGCCGCACGCGCTCGAGGATCGCGGGGTCGCCGCCCACCATCACCGTGAGGGCGCCCTTCTCAGCGCCGACCACTCCACCCGACACTGGTGCGTCGATGAAGCCGACCTCGACCGCGGCGAGCCGCGCGGCGATGCGGCGCGAGGTGGCGGGATCGCCCGAGGTGCAGTCCACGAGCACGCTCCCCGGCGCCAAGCCCGCGAGCAGACCGTCCGGTCCGTCGAGGAGTGCCTCGACCTCGTGCGACGTCGGGAAACAGGTGATCACCACGCTCGCGCCGCGCGCGGCTTCGGCGGGCGTCAGCGCGTGGCGAGCGCCCGTGGACGCCGCGAAGTCGGCGGCGCGTGCGGCCGTCCGGTTCCAGACGGTCAGCGGGGTGGCCGGCGATGCCAAATGGCGCGCCATCGGGGTGCCGATGGCGCCGAGGCCGAGGAAAGCGACAGGTGTCATACCGAGAAAGATAGCCCGCCGCCCTTTCGCTCCACGCCGGTCGGTGCCTTATTAGGGGGATATCTGGGGCGATGGCGCCCCCTGTACCGGTCGGGGACAGTGGCGCAACGATTCCTCATCAAGATCGACGGGATGCACGCCGTGCACGCGGTGCGAGCGCTGGAGACTGCGCTCGGCGGCTTGGCGGGCGTCCGCGGGCTGGAGGTATCGATGGGCGAGGCCGCGGTCACGCACGATGGGCGCGTGACGCCGACGCGGATCCGCGAGGCGATCCAAGAGGCCGGGTTCGTGGTGACGTCCGTCAGCGAGGATCGACGGCACCGGCTCCCGTTGCTGGAATAGCGTTGGGCCGTGGCAGTCGTCGTGCCGTCCTCCCGTGACGTGACGAATCGCGGTCAACGTGTGAACTTGTAGGCATGACGATTCCCGGGGACGAGCGCCCGATCGCGGCGCTCCTCGCGCCAGATATCCTTGAACTGCTCGACGCGTCGCCCAGTGCGGTGGCCGCCGAGACCGAGGAGTTGCACCCGGCCGACCTTGCTGACGTCGCCGAGGCGCTCCCGCGGACGCGCGTAGCGGCCTTCCTTGAGGCACTGCCCAACGATCGCGCGGCGGCGGTCCTCGAGTACCTCACCGAAGAGTTGCGCACCGAGGTGCTCGAAGCGCTGACCACGGCGCAGGCCGCGGTGCTCGTCGCGCAGATGACGCCCGACGATCGCGCCGACATTCTCGAAGAACTCGACGAGGAAACGGCCGACGAGATCCTCGAAGCCTTTCCCGACGAGGCGCGTCGCGAGACGGAACAACTCCTCGCGTACGAGTCGGATACGGCCGGTGGTCTGATGACCACGCAGATCGTCACCGTGCGCGAGTCTGATACGGTGGAGGAAGCGGTGGCGCAGGTCCGCGCGATCGCGCGTGGGGGTCGGCGAGAGGCGATGAACACTGTGTACGTCGTGGATCAGTACGGCGTGCTGACCGGCGTGCTCTCGTTGCGCGAACTTCTGGCGGCCCTCGAGGGATCACGCATCGTCGACGTGGCGTGGACCGAATTGGTGAGCGTGCTCCCCACCGCGGACCGCACCGAGGCGTCTCGCTTGATCGCCGAGTACGACTTGATCGCGCTGCCAGTCGTGGACGAGGTGGGTCGCGTGCTCGGCATGGTCACCGTCGACGACGTCATCGACGCCATCCAAGAAGAGCAGACCGAATCCGTCCAACGCTTCGGTGGTCTCGAAGCCCTCGACGAGGCGTACACGCAGACGCGTTTCGGCGACATGATCAAGAAGCGCGTCGGGTGGCTGAGCGTGCTCTTCGTGGGTGGGATGTTCACCACGTGGGCGATGGGTCGGTTCGAGAACGAGATCAACAAAGCGTTCGTGCTCTCGCTGTTCTTGCCGCTCATCATCGCCAGCGGTGGCAACTCGGGCTCGCAGGCCACGTCGCTGATCATCCGCGCGCTGGCCATGGGCGAGCTGCGCACGCGGGACTGGTGGCGCGTCGGGCTCCGCGAGCTGCCCACGGCCCTGATGCTCGGTACCATCTTGGGCACGATCGGCGTGCTGCGCGTGATGATCTGGCAGTTCGCGGGGTGGGCCGACTACGGGGCGCGCGCCGAAGCGCTGGCGTGGACGGTGGGGTTCGCGCTCCTCGGCGTCGTCACCGTGGGCACCCTAGTGGGCGCGTTGCTGCCGTTCGTGCTCCGCCGCCTGGGGTTCGACCCCGCGACCGCGAGCGCCCCGTTCGTCGCCACCATCGTCGACGTGACGGGGATCGTGATCTACTTCTCGGTCGCGCTGGCCTTGTTGCCGTAGCGTTTGGCGCGAAAGACCACGGCCGGCCCCCCCACGCCGAAGATCGTGGCGAACAAGAACCACTGCATGGCGTAGCTGAAGTGCGTGCCCTCGTCGGTCACCATGGGCGGCTCGAGGCGCACCGGGACGGATTCACCCGTGGCCCCGCCGGCGGTCTGCACGACGTAGAAGTCCGCGATGGGGGCGCCGAGGCGGGCTTCGAGGCGGGGGCGGTCCAAGCGCCGGAGCGCGTTGGCGACCACCGCCGATGAATCGCTGATGGGCTGCGGGGCCGGCAGGGGGAGGACGTACCCTTCCAGCTGCACCGAGTCGGCCTCGCGCCACCGGGTGAAGTCCACGGTGGCGGCATCAGCTGAGTAGACCCAGCCCCGGAGCACGAGGACGAGGGTGTCGGTGCCCGGGAGCTCGAGGGGCGTGATGACGTGGGCCCCTGGAGAGCCGTTGCGGGACCGCCCCGTGAGGGTGAACTCCCGCTCATAGCGGAACTGCCCCTCGGCCCGCACGCGTTGCAGGCGCACGGCGGCCGAGTCGCCGCGGACGTTTCCCACGGCCATGGGCTCGGCCTCGAGGCGAGCGGCGGCCTCGGCATTGTAGGCCTGCCGCTCGGTCCGTCTGTCCAATTGCCAGACCCCCAGCCGCACGCACACGAGGGCGGCGGCGACGGAGAGGACGGCGAGCAGGGTTGAGCGCACAGGGGTGAGGCCGGATGGTGACAGATGTGAGCGCCGGAAGGGCGCGTGGCGCGCGACTTTCTTCTCGTGCGGTATCGCTGGTAATATCGCCCGCGGCCCCCCTTTGGGTTCCCTGGCACGACTCCTGTCGAGTGCTTCGTGGCCCGCTCGTGCCCCGCGCTAGATCAGCGACAGCTGATCGAGCATCACATCACTATCTCTCACCGCCAAGCCCAACGCCCCTTGCAGCGTTCTCACCGTGTGCGGCGAGTGCCCCTCAAAATGGTTGTTCGAGTAGCCGTACACCGTCCGCACTTTCTCGGCGAGCTGCGGCAGCACCTCCGTCCACAGGGCGAGCTCCTTCGAGCGCTCCGTTTGCACATGCGAGAAGTCGGTGATGCGACGATCGGGGCCCATCCAGCGCACATACGCGAAATCCGTCGTCGGCTCCATCGCGAGCTTGAGCACCGTCTTGCGCGGGATCCAGCGCGCATCGGTGAGCGCGAACGCGATGCGATGTTCGGCCAGCATCGCCATCACCTCGGGGGTCACCCAGTCGCGGTGCCGGAACTCGATCGCGAACCGGATGTCGCGTGGCAGCGTCGGCAAGAAGCTCGCGAGGGAGTTGAGCTCCGTCGGCGTGAAATCGGGGCCCATCTGGATGAGGATGGGACCGAGCGCGGGGCCGAGCTCGCGGGCGCGATCGGCGAAGAGCGCGACCAGGTCCTCACAGGCGATCAGACGGCACTCGTGGGTGATCTGCTGCGGCAGCTTGAGCGCGAACTGGAAACCCGGCGGCACGCGCGACGCCCATCCGCGGACCACCTTGCTCGCCGGGATCGCGTAGAAGGTGGAGTCGACCTCGACCGTGTCGAAGACCCGCGCATAGGTGCTGAGGAACGCGGCGGGCTTGGTGCCGTGGGGGAAGAAGGGGCCGACCCAGGAGTCATAGTTCCAGCCCTGGGTACCAAGAAGCACGAGTGGCACGAGAAGCACGAGAAGCACGGGGGAACTGCAGGAAGGGGAATGATACCGTTTTGCCGCTGGAACGGGGGGGCTTGACGGGCCGATACTAAAGTGATATCACTTCAGTATCACTCTTTCGGAGCGTTGCAATCAGATGGTGCGTGAAATCGAGTTCAAGGCCCCCGCCGGACTGTTGACCCTCATCGCGCTGATCGGCGCGATCCTCGGATCGGGATGCTCGGTCATCTACGGGGCGAGGACCGATCAGCCGGTCTTCGCGGTCGTGGGGCTGTTGCTGGGCGCCATCTTCGCGACCGGCTTGGCGGGCATCTTCGTCGTCAATCCGAACGAAGGCAAGGTCATCACGCTGTTCGGCAAGTACGTCGGTACGGAGAAGCGCGCGGGGCTCTGGTTCGCCAATCCGTTCACGCAGCGCAAGCGCATCTCGCTCCGCGTGCGGAACTTCGAGACGGCCAAGCTCAAGGTGAACGATGCCAACTCGAACCCCATCGAGATCGGCGCCATCATCGTGTGGAAGGTCGTCGAGACCGCCGAAGCGACGTTCGAGGTGGACAACTACGAGCAGTTCGTGCAAGTGCAGAGCGAAGCGGCTCTCCGCACGCTGGCCACGCACTACCCGTACGACGCGCAGGGCGGTGAGAACATCGCGCTGAGCACGCACATCGACGAAGTGTCGATGGGCATCGCCGCGGCCCTCCGCGATCGGCTCTCCAAGGCCGGCGTTGAAGTGATCGAAGCGCGCATCAGTCACTTGGCCTACGCGCCAGAGATCGCGGCGGCCATGCTGCGTCGCCAGCAAGCTAGCGCCATCATCGCCGCCCGCGCGCAGATCGTCGAAGGCGCTGTCGGCATGGTGGAGCACGCGCTCGAGCTCTTGAGCAAGAAGGCGATCATCGTCCTCGACGAAGAGCGCAAGGCGCAGATGGTGTCCAACCTGCTCGTCGTACTCTGCAGCGATCACGACGCGCAGCCGGTCGTGAACACCGGTAGCATCCACCAGTAGTGCGAAAGTCCTTCCTCCTTCGCATCGACCCCGCGGTCCTCGACGCGGTCCAACGCTGGGCGAACGACGACCTGCGCAGTCTCAACGCGCAGGTCGAGTTCGCCCTGCGCGAGGCGCTGAAGGCGGCGGGACGTGCCCCGGCCAAGCACGCACACCGCAGCGCATCCCCTGACCCGGCGGACGACGCCGGTGAGAACTGACCAGTATGTCTGGTTCCTATCCCGCCGCGCAACGTGAACCGCGCTGGCGCACCATCTCGCGGATCGTCCTCATCGGACTGCTCTCCGCTGTCGGCGCCATCATCTTCCAGATCGCCATCGCCCCGCGACTCGGCGCGCAGACCCCGGACCGTACCTTCGGCTACCTGATGCTCGTCGGCACCGACACCATCGGCGTCGAACGCATCAGCATCGCCGGCAAAGTGTGGACCGGCGACGCGATCTCGCGCGGGCAAGGACGCCTCATCTGGCAGGCCGCCGAGGTCGCGCCGGGCACCTTCAGCGCGCTCGACATCAGCGCGTATCGCACCAATACTGACCAGACGCCGTTCCAGCGCGTGTCGCTCGGGATGGACGGCGACTCGGCCGTCCTCACGATGCTGCTCCCTGCGGCCGCCAGTGTGCGCATCGCCTCACAGCGCGGCGCGAAGATCCTCATCAACTCGTCGTTCGCGCAGATGGTGAGCTTCTCCTCCGGCCTCGCGCCAGGCGCGCGCGACTCCGTACAGCTGTTCCTCGCCAACGGCGCCCAGACCGCCACCGCGTCCATCCGCCGCGACGGCGACACCACGCGCTTCACGCTCGGTGCCGTCGAAGTGCAGTTCTATCACGACGCGACCGGCGCCATCCGCGACGGCGCGATCCCCGCGCAGGGCGTGCGCATCGTGCGCGTCGATGGCCCGGCGCTCAACACCGTGACGCTCGGCGCACCGACGTATGAGGCAACCGCCACTGCGCCGTACACGGCCGAACAACTGACCATCGAGGCCACGACGCATCGTCTGGCCGCGACGCTCACCAAGCCCAAGACGGGCGCGGGCCCCTTCCCCGTGGTCATCACCATCAGCGGCTCGGGCGGACAGGACCGCGACGAGTACATCCCCGTCGCGGGTGGATATCGCCCGTTCCGTCAGTTGGCCGACACGCTCGGCCACCACGGCATCGCGGTGCTCCGCTTCGACGATCGCGGCGTGGGCGGCTCCACGGGCAATCACGCGGCAGCCTCCACCAAGGACTTCGCTGACGATGTGCGTGCCGTGATCCGCTACCTGCGCGGCCGCCCCGATGTGGCCAGCGAGCGCATCTTCCTCCTTGGTCACAGCGAAGGTGGGATGATCGCGCCGATGGTCGCCACCACCGATGAGCGGGTGCGGGGGCTCATCCTGATGGCGGGCACGGGCAAGACCGGCCGCGAGATCATCCACTTCCAGCAGGACTATGTGATCGCGCGCGACACGACGTTGCGCACCGCCGGCGCCCGTGACTCGGCGACGGCCACCGCGCGCACCGATCTGGATGGGCTGGCCAAGGACAATCCGTGGCTGCAGTTCATGCTGGACTACGACCCCATCCCCACGGCCAAGCGCGTGAAGGCGCCCGCCCTGATCATCAACGGGGAGACGGATCGCCAAGTCACGGCGGATCAAGCGACGATGTTGGCCACCGCGATGCGCGAGGGCGGCAACACGGATGTCACGCTCACGGTGTTCCCGAAACTCAACCACCTGTTCCTCGTCGATCCTGATGGGGACCCCGCCGGCTACGCGCGGCTCCCCTCAAGTCGCATGGGCAGCGAGGTGACCGGGCTGATCGTGAACTGGATCCTGGAGAGGAGTCGATGAGAGCATCTCTGTTGCTGTTGGCCGTCGCCGCACCACTGGCCGCGCAGGACACCCCGCCCGCGTGGGCCGCGCGCATCGACTCGTTGGTGCGCAGCGAACTGGCGCGCACCAACACCCCGGGTGCGTCGCTGGCGATCGTGGTGGACGGTAAGGTGGCCTATGCCAACGGCTATGGCGTGCTCAACACCGAGACCAAGCAGCCGGTGACGCGCGAGACGATGTTCCGCGTGGGCTCGGTGACCAAGATGTTCACCGGGGCGATGCTCGCGCAGCTCGAGGCTGCCGGCACGATCGATCTCAAGGCGCCGGTGGGCCGCTATGTGCCTGAGCTCACGGGTCGCGTCGCCACCGTCACCACCGAGCAGCTGCTCACGCACCACGCAGGCTTCATCGACAACGCCGTCGCCTACGGCCGCATGGGCGAGAGCGCGCTGGGCGAAGTGTTCCGCGAGGTCACCGACACGATGCTCTTCACGCCGCCGGGCAGCGTGTGGTCGTACTCCAACCCCGGCTTCTCGTTGGCCTCGTACGTGGCTGAAGCGGCGTCGAAGTCACGCTACGGTACGCTCACCGAGCGGATGGTGATGCGGCCCAGTGGCATGGTGCGGGCCACGTTCAAGCCGCTCGAGGCACTCACGTACTCGACGTCACAGGGTCATCTCGTGAGTGCCTCCGGCATCACCCTGGTGCGCCCGTTCACGGAGAACACTGCGCAATGGGGCGCCGGCTTCCTGATGGCCAGCGCGGAAGAAGTCGCGAAGTTCACCGCGATGCTCATGGACTCCGGACGGGTCGGAGGCCAGACCGTGCTGTCACCGGCGGCGGTACGCCGCATGACCACGCGCTACGTCGCCGTCCCCGGCGCACCCGCCCGTGACTCCGTGGGCTACGGCTTCGGGTTGCAGATCGCGCGGCGCAACGGCGAGCTGGTGTGGCAACACGGCGGATCGATCAACGGCTTCGACGCGCAGGTCGTGATGTTCCCCGAGCGCCGCGTGTCGGTGGTGCTCATCGATAACCTCAGTGGCAATCCGCTCAACGGGATCATCGATGCCGCGATGCGCGAGGTGGCAGGGATCACGCCAGCCGCGGGCACGCCGCCCGAGCCCCCGCGCGACGCGACGGCTGCCGAGAAGGCGGCGCTGGTGGGCACGTTCCGCATGGGCGGGCGGACGGTGGTGATCTCGCAGAACGCCGCCGGTGAGCTCATCGGGCAGATGGCCCCACTCATGGCCACCATCAAGATGTCGGGGCCGGATGCGTTCTTGCTCTACCCGAGCGGTGGGTCGGGCGGCCCGACGCGCCTCTTGATCATTCGCGATGCCAGTGGGCGTGTGACGCACCTGCACATGAGCGGTCGAGCCCTCGCTCGGCAGTAACTCCGCTAGCGGTACGTCTCGAAGAATCCGACCCCAGCGGCCGCGATCGGTGCTCCACCGACGCGGCCGCTGATCGTTGCCCGGCCCTTCATCTGCACGAAGTACGGGCGTGGCAGCGCCACCGTGTCAGCCGCAGCGCGGCCACATCACGCCGCCGCTCCTCCACCTTGAGCAGCATGATGCACAACAGGAAGGTCGCGCTGGCCACGATGGTGATCACGCCGATGGCGCGCTGGAAGCGCGACAGCACGGCGAAGGTGGCCGAGGTCTCCACCGCCACGTCGGCGGTGCGGTGCGCCCGGAACCCGAAGGCCGCGGCATTGATGCGGGCCACGGCCGTGTCCGTGATGGCCCCAGGCGGCGCAGCGACGGCGAACCGATCCACACGGTCGCCGTACGCGAGCAGCTCCTGCAACTGCGTGAGATGTAGCCGCGCCCGGTAATCGGCGCGGGCCACCTCGGCGGGATCAGCACTCCGCGCCGTCAGCGCCCCGATGATCACCGGCTGCGTGGTCGCATCGGCCTGCGATCCCAGCCACACCGTGTCGCCGATCGCCACACCATGATCGGCCGCGGCACGCGCGTCCAGCGCGATCGTGCGCAGACCCTGCCCGGCGACCGACGTACTCCACAGCAGAGCCAGCAGCAGACAACGCAGGATGGGACCTTCCAGTAAGGCGTTCAGGATGACGCGCGGCGCGGCGACGGGACGTTGGTCTCCTCGATGAACACCCGCGCTGCCGCGACAGTGCCCATCGCGCGGACGCAACCGTCCACGAGGACCTCAAGGGGTCCGTCGAACGGAGCACGCCCCGTGACCTCGATCGCCGCGCCCGGCTTCACCCCCAGCTCGGCCACGTAGCGCAGGAAGGAGCCATCTTCGTCGGCCATGCGTACCACGCGCGCGGGGATGCCGATTGCGAGATCCGCCAACGTCCGATGCCGCCGCTCATCCACCTCGCCGTCAGCTGTGGGGATCGGCGCGCCATGCGGGTCCACCGTGGGGTGCCCCAACGCCGCCGCCATGCGCTCGATCAGCTCGTCCGACGCGGCGTGCTCCAGCCGCTCGGCTTCGTCGTGCACGTCGTCCCACTGGTAGCCGAGCACGGCCGTGAGGTAGCACTCGAGGATCCGATGCCGCCGCAGCATGCGCAGCGCGTTGACGCGCCCCGAGTCGGTGAGCC
>JBEIVF010000054.1:0-10126 GCA_040374005.1 Gemmatimonadaceae bacterium
CAGTTCGGCGGCCACGCGTTCTGGGAGATCAAGAACGGCAAGATCACGCGCATGTGCAGCGACGTGACGTACAACGCCATCACCACCGACTTCTTCGCGAATTTGGATGCGATCAGCGGCCGGGATCAGTGGCGGATGTTCGGCACCAGTGGCGACGCGAAGGGGCAGCCCACGCAGACGAACGCGATCTCGCATGGATCGCCGTGGATGCTCATCCGCAACATCATGGTCGGCGCCGCGTTCGACGGCTGACCGCCACGGTGTGCGCAGGAGCACGGCCCCCGTCGCGAGTGCGACGGGGGCCGTGGTGTTCATGTCATGGCGTACACGACCAGGTTGACCGCGAACTGGGTGTTGTCGCGGGTGCGGAACCGCTTGTTGCGCCAGTCGTAGTCCCACTCGCACCCGTAATCCTTGTTGGAGTAGATGACGCCGAGTCGGCCGGCGTGCTCGATGCCGCGCAGGTAGTCGTGCACCATGTCGTCGCCCCAGCCATTGAGTTCGTGGCTGGTCTGCGGCGGCCCGTCGGGATAGTGGAAGAACGCGCGGTACAGCGGGTGCGCATTGGGGATCTTGTCGAGCACGCCCGGCCCGCGGAACGCGCGCTTCATCTCCGCTTCGAACGACGTGGCGTACAGCCCCTTGATGTCGTGGTTGCAATCATCGGAGAAGAGCAGGCCGCCGCCCTGCACATAGCGCACGAGGCCGGCGCGCTCCGTCTCGCTGAAGCGTACGAGCTTGTGCCCCGTCATGAACAGGAACGGGAACGAGCGGAGCTCGTCGGAGTCGGCGGTGATCACGACCTCTTGTTGGTGCACCGGGATGGTCGTGTACTGCACGACCGAGTCGAGCACGTTGGCGCACACCTTGGGATTGTAGTCCCAGTCGCCCGAGTCGTAGCGCAGGCGCGCGAACACGAACTCACTGGAGCGCTGCGGGGGCTGCGCATCCGCGAGTGCGGGCAGCACGGCCCCCGTGGCACTGAGGGCTCCGATGTTCAGGAGGAAGCGGCGCCGGTCCATAGGGGAATATACGTGGGATCGGCACGTGGTGTTCGCGCAGGGCAACGGCACCTGCCGCATGGTCGCCGACCACCGACTCGGCGGGTGCTTGCCTGACGGCAGCCCGCGGGCATGACTGGCCTGGTCGTTGCGGACGGATCGGTCCGACCCACCGCGCCCGGTGTCACCCCGCCGTTGACGACCATGGCCATTGCCGACCGCAGCGCGACACGCATCGCCGCGCGCTATCGCGCACAGTATCTTTCGGGTTCGCCGCTCGTGCCGCGCCCACCCTCGAACTTCTCTCGGAACCTCGCCGTGACTGATCCGCGCCTCGACGCGCTGTGCATCGACACTGTTCGCACGCTTTCCATGGACGCGGTGCAAGCCGCGGAGTCTGGTCACCCCGGCACCCCGATGGCGCTCGCGCCACTGGCGTACGCGCTCTACACCAAGCACGTCAAGCACAACCCGGCCGATCCGCAGTGGCCCGATCGCGATCGCGTGATCCTCTCGTGCGGCCACGCCTCGATGTTGTTGTACTCGGTGCTGCACCTGAGTGGCTACGATCTCTCGCTCGAGGAGATCAAGCAGTTCCGTCAGTGGGGCAGTAAGACGCCGGGTCATCCGGAGTTCGGACACACGGCGGGCGTGGAGATGACCACCGGTCCACTCGGGCAGGGCATCGCGACCGCGGTCGGATTCGCGATGGCCGAGCGGCATCTCGCGGAGACGTTCAACAAGGACGGCCATGCGATCGTTGATCACTGCACGTGGGTGATCGCATCCGACGGCGACTTGATGGAAGGCATCTCACACGAATCCGCGTCACTCGCGGGGCACCTCGGCTTGGGCAAGCTGATCGTGTTCTTCGACGACAACTCGATCACGATCGACGGACGCACGGATGTGTCATGCACCGACGATGTGGCGGCGCGCTTCACGGCGTACGGCTGGCACGTGATCACGGTGACGGACGGCAATGATCTCGCCGCCATCGATGCGGCGGCGACCGCGGCGAAGGCGGAGACGTCGCGCCCGACGCTCGTGGTGCTCAAGACGATCATCGGCTTCGGTTCGCCGAACCGCGCCGACACCAGCAAGGCGCACGGCGAAGCGTTGGGCACCGCTGAAGTCGCACTCACGAAGCAGGCGTACGGCTGGCCGTCGACGGAGCCGTTCTTCGTGCCGGACGACGCGCGCGTGGAGTGGCTCAAGTGCCGCGATCGCGGGGCTGCCGCGCACGACGTGTGGCGGCGCAGTGTCATCAGCTACGCCAAGGCGCACGCCGACGACGCGAAGGAGTTCGGTCGGCGCACGCAGGGCGATCTGCCGACGGGCTGGGAGAAAGCGCTCCCGGTGTTCACGCCGGAGAACGGCAACGTGGCCTCGCGCGCGGCGTCGGGGGTCGTCGTCAATGCGTTGGCGCCGGTGATCCCCGAGCTCGTGGGTGGCTCAGCCGACTTGGCGGGCTCCAACAACACCACCATCAAGGGTAGTGCGCACCTCAGCCGCGCGTCGTTCACCGGCCGCAACGTGCACTACGGCATTCGCGAGCATGCGATGGGCGCCGCGATGAACGGCATGGCACTGCACGGTGGCGTGATCCCGTTCGCGGGCACGTTCCTCGTGTTCGCCGACTACGTGCGCCCGGCGATCCGCTTGGCCGCGTTGATGCAACAGCACGTCATCTACGTGTTCACGCACGACTCCATCGGACTGGGCGAAGATGGCCCGACGCACCAGCCGGTCGAGCATCTGTCGGCGCTGCGCTGCATCCCGGGGCTGCTCGTGTTGCGGCCGGGCGATGCGGCCGAGGTGTCGGAAGCGTGGCGCTCGGCCGTCTCGCATCGCCATGGTCCGGTGGCGTTGGTGCTCTCGCGGCAGAAGCTCCCGCTGCTCGACCGCGCCAAGTACGGCGCGGTATCGGGTGCTCAGCGCGGCGCGTACGTACTGGCCGATGTGCCGAACGCCAAGGTCGTGATCATCGCCACGGGCTCGGAGCTCGGCGTGGCGCTGGGCGCTCAGGAGACGCTGGCGGCGCAGGGGATCGCGGCGCGCGTGGTCTCCATGCCGTCGATGGAGCTGTTCGCCAAGCAGGACGCGGCCTACCAGGCGAGTGTGCTGCCAGCCGGTGTACCGCGCTTGGCCGTCGAGGCCGGGCACCCGATGTCGTGGTATCGGTGGATCGGTGAGACCGGTGGATCGGTCACGCTCGACCACTTTGGTGCCTCGGCGCCCGCCGAGCGGTTGTTCGCCGAGTTCGGCTTTACGGCGGCGAATGTGGCCGCCAAGGCCGCGGCGCTGATCAAGTAGTCGGCACTGCCGAAGGGCGCGGCGCGTTGATCATCGTGCCCGATACGACCATTACTTTCGTCGCGCCCGGTGAGTACTCCCGGGCGCTGGCGCGTCTACCCAAGACGCCGCGCGACGATGTGGTCGTGCTCCTCATTGAGTCCGTCGAGAAGGGGTCCTCCCTGCCGTGGCACCGCCGAAAACTGGTGCTGGTGTTGTCGGCGCTGCGGCACCTTGCGGCGGAGCTGATCGAGCGTGGATACCGTGTTGATCACCGAGTTGCGCCGTCTTATCGAGACGGCATCGTGTCATCTGCGCGTGAGCATGGCGCCACTCGTGTTGTTTCGACGCAGGGTCGTGAGTGGGACATCGCCGAGGAACTGGCTGAGGCGCGCGGGCAGTTGGCGGAGTTGGGTTGCGAGCTCGAGCTGCACCCTGACTGCGGTTTCTTCTCGACGCGCGAGGATTTTGCCGCTTGGGCCACGGGTCGTAAGGAGCTCCGCATGGAGTGGTTCTATCGCGACCGACGCCGCGCGTCGGGTGTGCTGATGGAGCCCGATGGAAAGCCCACCGGCGGCGAATGGAACTACGACGCCGAGAACCGGAAGCCGTGGCCTAAGGGCAAGCCGGTGCCGGCGCCGATCAGTTTTCCCCCCGATGCCATCACCCAGGCGGCGATGGATCAGGTGGCGGGGTGGCAGGGGCGCTGGGGAAGAGTGGAGGGGTTCGACCTTCCGGTGACACGGCGGCAGGCCAAGGAGCTGCTGCGGCGTTTCGTCGCCGAGCGGCTCGATGAGTTCGGTCCATACGAGGACGCGATGGTGGCCGGGGAGCACGAGTTGCTCCACTCGGGGCTGTCGTCGGCGCTGAATGTGGGGCTGCTGACCCCGCAGGAGGTGGTGCAGGCCGCGGAAGCGGCCTACCGAGCCGGCCACGCGAGCCTGGCCTCCACCGAGGGCTTCATTCGCCAGATACTCGGCTGGCGTGAATTCGTGTACGGGTACTATTGGTGGGCGATGCCCGGGCTTCGCACTGTCAACGCGCTGGAGGCCAAGCGTAGCTTACCCGTGTGGTATTGGGCGCCAGATGGAGAGGATTACGGCGGCACTACAGCGCCGCCATGCGAGATGAACTGCCTTTCGGACTCCGTGAGGCAGGTGCGCGATCAGGGCCGCGTGCACCACATCCCGCGCCTCATGGTGCAGTCGAATTTTGCCACCTTGCTCGGTGTAGAGCCCGCCGCGCTGTCCATTTGGTTCTGGGCGGCTTTCACTGACGCCTACGAGTGGGTCGAGCTTCCCAACGTCATGGGCATGGCCACATGGGCCGATGGTGGAGCGATGGCGTCGAAGCCGTACGTGTCGAGTGGCGCCTATATCGACCGGATGTCAAACCACTGTGCCGGCTGCCGGTACGACGTCAAGAAGCGCACTGGGCCCGATGCGTGCCCGTTCAACTACCTCTACTGGGACTTCATCGGCCGCAACGCTGATCGCTTCGCCGATCACCCACGCATGGGCATGATGGTGCGGCAGTTCGGAAAGCTCGCGGCCGACGAACGCGAGAAGATCGCGCAGTCGGCCGCGGACTTCAAAGCGCGGGTGCCGTAGGGCCTCCCGTCAGCGCGCTGTTTCGCGGACGCGCGTGGCGATCCAGTCGGCCACCAACGGATGCGGAAGGATGGGGTCGCCCGCGTAGATGACCGGAAGCCCCTTGAGGTCTTCCATGAACTTTTCGCGGCTGACGCGGCCACGCGAGATCAGCACGGGCACCACCACCACATCACGCCCGGTGATCAGCGCCTGCATTGCGATGATTTCGCGTACCCGCGTCACTGCCTCTGTGCGCACTAGCGCCGGCGCGTCCACGCTGCTGTTCGCCCGCGCGGGGCGGATCGTACGCACCAACCGTACGAGGAACTCCCCCGAGAGTTCGGCGGGAGCCGCCGCGATCTCCTCGAGCAGTGGCGCGGCGCTGTGGAGCATCGGCTGGGGGGCGGTGGACGTCACCCTCTTAATTTGGCGCGCGGGACGCGCCGGAGTCACCCTTCTGGGTACCGATCCAATCGCCGGAGCGCCGGGAATGTGCGACTGGCGATGCCGGCAGCCCCGATCGTCGCGAGTCCGCCGAAGAGCACACTCGCAACGGCACCGAACAGCTTCGCGGTCACCCCACTCTCGAAGGCGCCGATCTCGTTGGACGAGCCGACGAAAATGGAGTTCACCGCCGCCACGCGACCGAGCATGGGTTCGGGGGTCACGACGGTGAGCAGGGTGCTGCGGACGACGACGCTGACCATGTCGAAGCTGCCCGCGAACGCTAGGAGCACGCACGAGAGCCAGAACTGATCGCTGAGCGCGAAGCCGATCATCGCCACGCCGTACAGGATCACGCTGCCGAACATCATGGGGCCGATGCGGCTGTTCACCGGCCATCGCACCATCACGCCGGACATGATCACCGCCCCGACGGCGGGCATGGCGCGGAGCACGCCGAGCCCCGTCGGGCCCACCAACAAGATGTCCTTCGCGAAGATCGGGAGCAGCGCCGTGGCGCCACCGAAGAACACGGCGAAGAGATCGAGGGTGAGCGCGCCCATCAAGCGCTGCTCGTTGCGCACGAAGCGGAGTCCACTGAGGAGACTCTGCATCACGGGCCCGTCGTGCGGCGGGCGCAGCGGTGAGACGTGTTTGATGATCAGGATGACGCCGAACGCGCCGATCATCAGCGCCGTGTCCATCGCATACGCCAGCGCGGCCCCCCCGATCGCGTAGAGCATCCCGCCGAGGGCCGGCCCGAGCACGGAGCTGGCCTGCCAGATGGTCGTGCGCCAGGTGATGGCGTTGGGATAGACGGCGCGGGGGACGAGCTCCGCACTCAGCGCTTGCCGCGCAGGGTGCAAGAACGCGCGGGCCACGCCACTCACGATGATCACGAAGTAGATGGCCATCACGCGCGTCGGCGTCATCAAGCCGTCGACACGCGCCAGCAGGAGCAGGGCGAGTGAGCAGCCGACCAGCACCGCCATCGCCCACAGCACGATGCGCCGACGATCGTTCTGATCGGCCACATGCCCGGCCCACAGCGCACTCAAGATGAACGGCAGCGCTTCGGCCAGTCCGATCAGGCCGAGGGCCAGCGGGTCGCCGGTGAGGTCATAGACCTGCCAGCCGACGACCGTCCCCTGGACTTGGATGCTGACCGTCAGCGCCATCAGTCCGACGATGTAGCGTCGGAAGTTGGGGAACCGCAGTGCGGCGTACGGATCAGCGCGGGACACGAAGGAAGTGCGAGGGGAACGGACCAACTGCGGAACCTAACGGGACGCTCTGGGGGCCACCACACACGGTGGGGCCCCCCGTGCCATCAGTCCGCCGCCGTCGCGATCCCCTGCGCCCGCGCCAGCTCGGCGATCCCTTCGTCGATGGTGCGCGAGTGGTGCATGGAGCAGAACTTGGGCCCGCACATCGCGCAGAACTCCGCGCTCTTGAAGTACTCGGCCGGCAACGATTCGTCGTGGTACTCCTGCGCCCGCTCGGGATCGAGCGACAACCGGAACTGCTCGTTCCAGTCGAACTTGTAGCGCGCACGGCTGAGCGCGTCGTCGCGGTCACGGGCGCCCTTGCGCCCACGCGCCACATCGGCGGCGTGCGCGGCGATCTTGTACGCGATCACGCCCTGCCGCACGTCCTCCGCGTTGGGCAAGCCGAGGTGCTCCTTCGGCGTGACATAGCACAGCATATCGGCGCCGTACCAGCCGATCATCGCGGCGCCGATGGCCGAGCTGATGTGATCGTAGCCGGGCGCGATGTCGACGACGAGCGGACCGAGCGTGTAGAACGGCGCTTCGTGGCAGATCGCCTTCTGCTTCTTGACCTGCATCTCGATCTGGTCCATCGGGATGTGGCCCGGACCCTCGACCATGACCTGCACGCCGTGGCCCCACGCGCGCTTGGTGAGCTCGCCCAACGTTTCGAGTTCGGCGAACTGCGCCTTGTCGCTAGCGTCATGCAGCGAACCAGGACGCAGCGAGTCACCGAGCGAGATGGTGACGTCGTAGTGCGCGAGGATCTCGCAGATCTCGTCGTAGTGCGTGTACAGCGGATTCTGCTGGCGGTGCTTCATCATCCACACCGCGTGCAGCGAGCCGCCGCGCGAGACGATGCCCGTGACGCGCCCGTAGATGAGCGGCAAGTGCTCGAGCAGGATGCCGGCGTGGATGGTCATGTAGTCCACGCCCTGCTTGGCCTGATGCTCGATCACGTCGAGGAAATGCTGTGGCGTGGCGTCGGCGATGTCTTCGACGCGATCGGTGACGACTTGGTAGATCGGCACCGTGCCGACGGGGACCGTCGACGCGCCGATGATCGCGGCGCGCACGGCATCGAGATCCTTGCCGGTCGACAGGTCCATCACGGTGTCGGCGCCGTACTTCACCGCGAGCTGCAACTTGCCGACTTCTTCGTCGAGCGAGCTGGTGACGGCGGACGTACCGATGTTGGCGTTGATCTTCACCTTGGAGACGGCGCCGATGCCCATGGGCTCGAGCCGGCCCTGCAAGTGATGGATGTTGGCCGGGATCACGAGTCGTCCGCGCGCGACTTCATCGCGGACGAGTTCGGGGGTGATCGCTTCGCGTTCGGCGACGAACTGCATGGCGGGCGTAATGATGCCCGCGAGCGCCGACTGGCGCTGCGTGACTGGTGCCACTGGTGACTCCCTCCGCCGGTGTTAACCGGATCAGGTTCGACGGGTCTCATCTCAGCCGCCCAGCAGATGTGTGGGTCGGCACCCCGGTCACCGAACAATCTATACGACGCTACTGCAACTCGCGGATCTTGATGTTGCGGAAGGCCACGTACGAGCCGTGCTCCTGCAAGCCGATGTGGCCCGCCTTGGCGCGACCATACTGCGGATAGTCCTTGAACTTGCTCGCGGCCACAGCGGCTTCCCACTTGGGCGACCACATCTCGTACGCGACCACCTTCTTGCCGTTGAGCCAGTGTTCCACCGTCGCGCCCTTGGCGACGATGCGCACCGCGTTCCACTCGCCCACGGGCTTGGCCGCCCCGTGCGGCACGCCGTCGAGCGCGTAGTTCGCGCCGCTCGACGTCAGCTCGCTGCGCCCGTCGCCATGGCGCGCGTCATCGAGGATCTGCATCTCGGGCGCGCCCCAATAGATGGCGGTCTGCGTCTCAGGCGCGCGGTAAAAGATGCCGCTGTTCCCTGCAGGGCCTTCGGGCTGCAACCGCCACTCGATCAACAACTCGAAGTCACCGAACGGCTGCTCGGTGATGATGTCGCGCCCGCCACGCTCGGCGCGCGTGATGGTGCCGTCGATGACCTTCCACCCCGCCGTGATCGGCGCGCCGCCGTACAAACGCCAGCCCTGCAGCGTCTGGCCGTCGAACAACAACGACCAGCCCGCCTTCTTCTCTGCGTCGGTGAGCGTGTTGTGGGCCATCGCGCCGTGCGCCGAGTGGTCCATCTGCGCCGCGGCTGGCGCGGCCATGAGAGCGACGGCCGCGAGGCCGCGCACGAGGGTCCGGATCACAATTCCCATCCTTGGCGGTACACCCGCGTGAGATACTGGTTCACTTCCGGCGCGTTCGTGAAGGACATCGCGGCGGCATCGTAGTTGAACTTGCGTCCCTGGCCACCACGCAGCGCAGCCATGCCGAGCAACATCGTCTCGTTGAGCAACGCGGCGTAGTCGAACGGCGAGCTGGCCTTGCCTTCGCCCTTACAGGCATTGGCCCAGTTCATCTCGTGACTCGTCGTGATGCGCTCCATCGTCTTCGGCACGGCCGCCGCGGCCGCCGCCGTGGCTTCCGGGTAGACCGTGGGATTGTTGCCGTACGTCTCGTACGTGAGGATGCCCTTGGTGCCGATGAACACGCCGCCACCGCCATCACCGCGCGGCAACGTGACGTTGTCGGGCAACATCTCCGGACGCGGCGGCATCAGTCCCCCGTCGTACCAGTACAGCTTGACCGGCGCGCGCTGACCACGCGCGGCGAACTCGTACTGCACCGTGACCGCGAGCGGGAACGTGGCGGGATTATCTGCCGGCCCACCCCACGGCGACGACGAGGCCGAGATGGACGTGGGAAAGTCGAGATCAAGTGCCCAGAACGGCTGGTCGACCAAGTGCGCGCCCATGTCACCCAAGGCACCGCCGCCGAAGTCCACCCACCCGCGCCAGCTGAACGGATGGTACGACGGATGGTACGCCATGTCGGCGACCGGGCCCAAGAACAACTGCCAGTCGAGGCCGGGCGGCGGCGACTGTGGGTTCGCGGCCATCTCCTTCAGGACGGCCTGCTCCACGGTGCGCATGTTCCAGCGCGGGGGCACGGGATTGGGCGTGGCGTTCGCTGCCGGCGCCGCGAGCGGCGCGGGACGCGGGATGCCCTGCGCCCAGAAGCGCACCGGGCGATCGGTCCAAATGTGCGTCTCGCTGATGGGGCCAAGCACGCCCGACTGGATGATCTCGTGCACGCGGCGCGAGCCCTCCATCGAATGGCCTTGGTTGCCCATCTGCGTCACGACCTTCTGTTCGGCCGCCACCTTCGCCATCAAGCGGGACTCATAGACGCTCCACGCCATCGGCTTCTGCACGTAGACATGCTTGCCCATCTGCATCGCGCGAATGGCGATGGCGGCGTGCGTGTGATCGGGCGTCGCGATAAGGACCGCGTCGATGTCCTTCTGCTTGTCGAGCATCTCGCGGAAGTCGGTGTACTTGGCCGCCTTGCGGTACGCCGCTTCCCACGCTTGCGCCTGCTTGAGCGCGTTCTCGTTGGTCGAGCGGAGCCGACCGGCCAAGC
>JBEIVF010000073.1:0-8912 GCA_040374005.1 Gemmatimonadaceae bacterium
GGCCCTCCTGCTCCATGCGGAACTTGATCGCTTCCACCGGGTCGGCTGGCCCGAAGTCGTAGTGCTTGTTCTCGTAGGCTTCGATCAGCGTCACGAGCACGTCCCGCTCATCCGCCTGCGAGGCGCCCTCCTCGGCCTGGAAAATCTTTTCCAGCCGCTTGAAGGCGCGCTGGAGGTCGTCATCGTTGCGGATCGGCTTAATACTCATTGACGGTCTCCACGTCGACTCGGTCGTCACCGCGAGCGCGACGGCGCGGTTCATGGCGGCGGCGGACGCGACGCCGGATGCCGCACCGGTTCTGTTATTGACCGCCGCGCGCTTGCAGCAGCGGCAAGGACGTAGCCGCGAGGCCACGCAGGTGTGGTCGCGACTCGTCGAACACCACGCCGCCGCGCCCGAAGCCACTGAAGCCGCACTCGAGTGGGGACGCCTGTTGCGGCAGCAGGGCGACCGCGCGGGAGCGATCGCGCGCCTTGAGCATCTGATCCTCACGTGGCCACAGAGTGCATTGGTGCCGCAAGCGCGTCGTGAGCTCGAGCAGGCCCGTGGCACGATCCCCCCGGGAGGCCGCGATGTGTGACGGCTGCGTGCGTGGCGCCCCCACCGTGCCGCCCCCGGCCGCCACGATCACGCGGCGCGATGCGCTCCAACGCAGCGCGGCGTGGGTGACCGCGGCGATGGTGTGGCCACCCGCGCTACGCGCCGATCGGCTGCTCGTCCCG
Organism: Gemmatimonadaceae bacterium; assembly: GCA_040374005.1. Taxonomy (GTDB): domain Bacteria; phylum Gemmatimonadota; class Gemmatimonadetes; order Gemmatimonadales; family Gemmatimonadaceae; genus DASRAP01. The sequence goes on from JBEIVF010000073.1 coordinate 724, forward strand.
ATGGACGACGCGCAGCGGCAGCATCTCAAGGCCTACGGGCTCACGTACCGGGCGTTGACGGAGGGACTCGCGGCGGAGTGGTTGCTGAACTATCGCGGCGGCGCGTTCCTGCTGCCCGACGTCACCTCGGTGCGGCGGCAGGCCGCGCTCGATGGGGTCATCCTCGAGGAGATGTCGGCCGACGACGTCGCGTCGATGCGCCGCGAGATCGCGGGGAGCAACATGGACGCGGTGCCGCTCGAGAAGGCGCCGCGCGTGGCCGTGTACACGCCACCGGCGACGCTCCCGTGGGACGATGCCGTCACCTTGGCGATGGAGTATGCGGGGATCGCGTACACCAAGCTGTACGACGAAGAAGTCACCCGCGGTGACCTGAAAGACTTCGACTGGGTGCACTTGCATCACGAGGACTTCACCGGACAATTGCACAAGCTCCATCTGGGGTTCCGTGATGCGCCGTGGTACGTGGCGCAGCGCGACATGAACCTCGCGATGGCCCAGCAATTGGGGTTCGCGTCGATCCCCGCGCTCAAGAAGTCCGTCGCGGGCCGGTTCCGCGAGTACGTGCAAGGCGGGGGATTCCTGTTCGCGATGTGCGGCGCCACCGAGACGCTCGAACTCGCCAACGCCGCCGCCGAGGTGGACATCGCGGGCACGTTCTCCGATGGGACCCCCATGGACCCCGACGCCAATGCGCGGCTCGACTGGTCGCGCGCGTTCGCCTGCACGGGGGCGTTGGTGGAGGTGGCCGCCGGGGTGAATGCGTTGAGCGATATTGATGGACACCAAGTGAACGTGCCGGGACGTCGTCAGCCACTCGGCGCGTTCACGCTCTTCGATTTCGCTGCCAAGTTCGATCCCGTCCCCGCGATGCTCGTGCAGAACCACCGCAATGTGCTCCCCGACTTCTACGGGGTGACGACCAGCTTCGCGCGTCGCGTGCTCAAGCCGAGCGTCACGGTGCTCGCGCACGAAGAGGGGGCGCCGTGGGTGAAGTACGTGCATGGCGCGTACGGCACCGGCTCGTGGACGTACCTCGGGGGCCATGATCCCGAGGATCCGCAGCACAACATCGGTAGTCCGGCGACGGACCTCGCGCTCCATCCGACGTCACCGGGCTACCGGTTGATCCTCAACAACGTCCTGTTCCCGGCCGCGAAGAAGAAGCCGTTGAAGACCTGATGGGCGAGGGGGACCGCACACGCATCGCGCCGGCGGCGGCCGGCGCGATCCGCGCCGCGATCCGCTTGAGCGGCGGGCGCGAGGTCTGCTTCGTCGCGACGGTGGACGAGCGCGGCATCATCCAGACGGCGCGCGTCGTCGCGCGCGGGGACGTGGGGCAGGTGCTCGCGCTGCCCGGCTTCGCGCAGCGCGGTGAGATGCTCGTGCACAACCATCCCTCGGGCGTGTTGGAGCCGTCGGACGCGGACCTGTCGATCGCCGCGCGCATGCACGACGATGGGATCGGCTTCGCCATCGTCGACAACGAGGCGGCGCGGGTGTTCGTCGTCGTGGAGATCCCGCGGCAAGATGTCGCGACGCCGGTCGCGGCGGACGACGTCGATGCGGTGCTCGGCCCCGACGGCGCGGTGGCGCGGTTGCATCAGCGGTACGAGGATCGGCCCACGCAGCGCGCGATGGCCTCGCGCATCGCGGAGTTGTACAACATCGGCGGCATCGGACTGCTGGACGCGGGCACGGGCGTCGGCAAATCGTTGGGGTACTTGGTGCCAGCGCTCCGCTGGGCGGCCGCCAACAAGGAGCGCACGATCGTCGCCACGGCGACCATCCCGTTGCAAGAACAGTTGGTCACCAAGGACCTACCGTTCCTCGCGCGCGCGCTCGGCGATCCATCGGTGAAGTTCGCGCTCCTCAAGGGCTGGCGGAACTACATCTGTTTGCAGCGCCTCACGCAGGCGCGCGATGCGGCCTCGTCACTGCTCGAGCCCAAGCACGCGGGGGAGTTGGCCACGTTAGCGGAGTGGGCCGAGCAGACCAAGGATGGGTCGCTCGCCGATCTCGCGGTGGCGCCGCCGTCGGAGGTGTGGGACGAGGTGGCCGCCGAGGGCGACCTGTGCGGTCGCTTGCGGTGCTCGTACTTCGAACAGTGTTTCGTGTTCAAAGCGCGGCGCGCCGCGGCCGATGCAGATGTGATCGTCGTCAACCATCACTTGTTGATGGCCGACATCGCGGTGCGACGGGCGTCGCAGAACTGGTCGGAGTCGGCGGTGCTGCCGGCGTATCAGCGCTTGGTGGTCGATGAGGGGCACCATCTCGAGGATGCCGCGTCGGCCCACTTGGGCGCGACCGCCACGCGACGCGGGATCCAGCGGCTGCTCGGGCGCTTGGAGCGCCACGGCAAGGGGTTGGTGCCCACGTTGGCGCGCAAACTGCGCGGCGGGCGCGATCTCCTCAGCGTCGCGTCGCTCGATCTCGTGCATCAGCGCCTCGAGCCGGCCGTGAACGCGGCGCGCGACAAGAGCGAGATCGTCTTCGATCTCCTCGAAGCGTGGCTCGGACAACGCGGCGAGGCCACGGTGCGCATCACGGATCAGTTCGAGGATGAGCCGGTGTGGCAGGGTGGGTTGCGGGCGGCGCTCGACGATCTGCTGTCGGAGCTCACGGTGCTCGGGAATGGTCTCGCACTCGTCCGTGAACGCCTCGAGACCGACTCGCAACGCTCCGAGGAACTCTCGGCGTTGCTCGGCGAGATGCGCGCCGTGGGCCGTCGACTGGAGAGCGCGGCGGACGCGCTGCGCGCGGGCCTCGAGCTGGATCGCCGCGCCACGCCGCGGGTGCGGTGGATCGAGACGCGCGGCGAACTCCGTCGTGGTCCGGGGGGGGAGTCGCGCAACGTCGTCGTGAGTTCGGTGCCGCTCGACATGGCGCCGATCCTCCGTGAGGATCTGTTCCGGCGCACGAAGACGACGATCGTCACCAGTGCGACGCTCGCAGTGGGCGAGGCCTTCGACTTCGTACGCGCGCGGCTCGGGCTCGATGAGGACGACGTGGAGCCCATCGTCGAGACGTACGACTCGCCGTTCGACTACGCCGAGCAGGCCCTGTTGGTCATCCCCTCCGATGCGCCCGCCCCCAATGCGCCAGCGCGGGCCCACGTGTTGGCGGTGGCGCGGTATGCGCTGGATCTCGCCGAAGCGTCCGATGGGGGACTGTTCGTGCTGTGCACCAGTCATCGCGATGTGAAGGAGGTCGCGCTGTGGTTGCGGGCGCAGGGCGCCGATGGCCGGTGGCCGCTCTTGGTACACGGCGAGGACCAGCGTGACCGCTTGCTCACGCGGTTCCGTGATTCGGGGCGCGCCATCCTGCTCGGCACCAACACCTTCTGGGAAGGCGTGGATGTGCCGGGCGATGCGCTGCGCGGTCTCATCTTGTCCAAGATCCCGTTCCGCGTCCCCACGGAGCCGGTCACCGCGGCGCAGTGTGAGGCGATCGAGCGGCGGGGCGGGGACGCGTTCATGGAGTACATGATCCCGCACGCCGCGCTGCGTCTCAAGCAGGGATTCGGTCGGCTGATCCGGACCGCCACAGACCGTGGCGCCATCGTCGTGGCCGACCCGCGGTTGCTCAAGAAGGGCTACGGCAAGTCGCTCCTGAACGCCCTGCCACCGGCCCGGCGCCTCACCGGGGACTGGGCGGGCATCGTGACGGAGCTGGGCCGCTTCTACCGCCCGGCGCGTTCGCGTCGCCCCCGGTAGGGGCAGTGGCCGGCCTTCGGGGGTAGTAGATTACAGCATGCTCCCGTCACCGTCGAAGATCGTCTGCGTCGGGCGGAACTACCGCGCCCACGCCCAGGAACTCGGCAACGATGTTCCCGTCGCACCGCTGTTGTTCCTGAAGCCCACGTCGGCGATGATCGCGCCAGGCGAAGCGATCGCGCTTCCCGCTGCGTCCTCGCAGGTGGAGTTCGAAGGCGAGATCGGCATCGTCGTCGGCACGCGCCTCCAGCGCGCGAGTGTGGACGAGGCTCGCGCCGCGATCGGGGCCATCGTCGCGGTCAACGATGTGACCGCCCGTGATCTGCAGAAGAGCGACGGCCAGTGGACGCGCGCCAAGGGCTTCGACACGTTCTGTCCGGTGGGGACACCGGGGCCGGTCCCCGCCGACCTGGGCTCCCTCGAAGTGATCACGCGCGTGAACGGCGTGGAGCGGCAGCGCGGGCGGGCGAGCGAGATGGTCTTCGCGATCCCTGCGCTCTTGGTGTACATCAGCGCGATCATGACGTTGATGCCGGGCGATCTGATCCTCACCGGCACGCCCGCCGGTGTCGGCCCGCTGCAGCCCGGTGATGAGGTGCACGTCGAGATCGTCGGCGTGAGTCAGGTCGCCAACCCTGTCGTGCGCGCGGCGGGATGACGCGGCGCGTCGATGTGCGGCTGCCGCGACGCGGCGAGGCGCGGAGCAGTGGTCCGCCGCTCCTCGCGTTGGTGCTGCACATCGTCGTGATGATCCTCGTGGTGCGGGCCGTGAGCATGCCGGTGCTCGACTTCCTTGCGCGCACCGGTGCACGGCCGGTCGTCGAGCAGATCACCTACGTCGACGCCGAACCCGAGCCCGAGCCGGCACGCCCACTCGCGGCCGCGCCACCGTCGACGCGTGCGCCGCAAGGCGCCGTGCCTCCAGCTGCCGCCGCACTCCCCGTGATGCCGACGTTGCCCGGTGTGGCCGACACGGGCCGCGGCGTGCTGGCCGGACCGCCGATCGAAGCAGGCACGGGGCGACAGATCTTCGGGAGTGGTGTGAGCGGGCTCTCCACGGGCCCCGTCGATCCGCGACTCATTGCGCCGCCGGGCATGCCCGATGGTCCGGTGCGGGCGCGCGCGCGCGACCCCAATGCGCTCGTCAACAGTTGGATCGGCACCTATTGGGACTCGGTGGCCAAGGTGGAGGCCGCGCAGCGTCAGCGCCGCGCACCCGGGGACTGGACCGTGGGGGAAGAGGGGCGGAAGTACGGGGCGGACCAACAGTTCATCTACTTCGGGAAGTACAAGCTGCCGACGGTGTTGCTCGCGCTGCTCCCGATCAATGCGCAGGCCAACCCGGGCATGGTCGAGCGCAATCGCGCCCTGCAATCCATGCGCTGGGAGATCGACTTCCATGCGCAGCGCGCGCAGAACGAGGCCGAGTTCCGCAAAGCCGTCGATGAACTGCGGCTCCGTCGTGAGCGCGACCGTCGCGCCCAAGAAGCGCAGATCCTCCCTCCCGCTCGCCCAGGCGTCCGCGTGCCGCCGGAGCTCCCATGATCCGCACCCTGCGCGTCCTCGCGCTCCTCGTTGGCGGCACGGTGAGTGCCGCCGCCCAGGCGGCGTCGCCGCGTGAGTGGGTCCTCGTGCCGGACCGCGTGTGGGATGGGATCGCCGCAGCGCCGCACACCGGCTGGGGCGTGCACGTGCGCGGGGATCGCATCGTCGCCGCTGGGCCCGTGGCGTCCCTGCGCCCGAGCGCGACCGCCGAGCGGATCGCGTTGCCGGGGACCACGCTGATCCCGGGGCTGATCGAAGCGCACTCACACGTGCTGCTACATCCGTACGACGAAGTCAGTTGGAACGATCAGGTCCTGCGGCAATCCGAAGCGCTGCGCGTGGCGCGCGCGGTGAACCATCTCAAGGCCACCGTCGAAGCGGGCTTCACGACGCTGCGTGATCTGGGCACTGAGGGCGCGGGATACGCGGACGTCGGGCTCAAGCAGGCGGTGGCGCAGGGGATCATCCCGGGGCCGCGGTTGATCGTGACCACCAAGGCCATCGTGGCCACGGGGAGCTACGGCCCCACAGGATTCGCCACGGACTTCGCGGATCATATGCCCATCGGCGCCGAAGAGGCCGATGGCATCGAGGGCCTCACGCGCGTCGTGCGTGATCAGATCAAGCATGGCGCCGATTGGATCAAGGTGTACGCCGACTACCGCTGGGGACCGAACGGTGAAGCGCGCCCGAGCTTCACGATCGAGGAGTTGCAGCAGGTCGTCGCGGTCGCGTCGAGCTCAGGGCGGCAGGTGGTGGCGCACGCGAGTACGCCCGAAGGGATGCGCCGGGCCACGATCGCGGGCGTGGCCTCCATCGAGCACGGTGATGGGGGAACAGCCGAGGTGTTCACCTTGATGGCGCAGCGTGGGGTGGTGCTGTGCCCGACCATCGCCGCGGGTGACGCGATCACGCGGTACGGCGGGTGGCGGCGTGGCGAGCCCGAACCCGCGCGGATCCGCGCCAAGCGCGAGAGCGTGCGGCTCGCGATCGCGAGCGGCGTCTCGCTCTGCAATGGGAGCGATGTCGGGGTGTTCACGCACGGCGACAATGCGCGCGAGATCGAACTACTCGTGGAGTACGGGCTCACGCCGCTCCAGGCGCTCCAGGCCGCGACCACGATCAACGCGAAGTTGCTCGGCATGGAAGAGCAGATCGGCTCGATCGCCGCAGGACGCTTCGCTGATCTCGTCGCCGTACGTGGCGACCCGACGACCGACGTGAGCGCGCTCCGTCGTGTCGAGCTCGTCCTGATGGGTGGCGTGCGGCGGAAGTAGCGCCGCACGCGCCGTGCTCAGCTGTTCGCGGTGACCCACTCCCGCGCGGCCTGCACGCGGGCGAGCGATTCGTCGCGGCCCATGTGCGCGAGCAGCGCGTAGATCTCCGGGCTCACGTTGCTGCCGGTGACGGCCGCACGGACGGGCTGGAAGATGTCGCCCGCCTTGAGCTCCATCGTGACCGGGATCGGCTCGAGTGCCGCTTGGATCGCCTCGGCCGTCCATGTGTCCAGGCTCGTCAGCGCCGTGCTGACTGCCGTCAACGCCGACCCCGCGGCCGGCGCGCGCAACAACTTCTCGGCCGCGGCGGGCAACGCGCTGAGGTCCGGGCGCGCGAAGAACACGCGGATCTGCTCGGCCAGCTGGATGGTGGTGCGCGACCGGGCCTTGGTCAGCTCGACGATGTCGAGGAGCCGCGGACCGAGCGCCTCCCAGAACGCGGCGGGATGCTGCTCGCTGACGAGATGCGGGATCACGTGCGGCACCAGCGCCGCCGCCTCGGTGCGCGACAGATGCTGCCCGTTCATCCACTCCAGCTTCTTGGTGTCGAACACGCTGGCCTTACGGAGCAGCTTGTCGGCGCTGAAGTATGCGAGCAACTCCGCGCGCGACATCACCTCGCGGTCGCCGCCCGGCGACCAGCCGAGCAACGCCAAGAAGTTGGCCATGCCGTCGGGGAGGATACCCTGATGCTGCCAGTCGGCGACGGCCGTCGCGCCATGACGCTTGGACAACTTCTTGCCGTCCATGCCGTGGATCATCGGCAAGTGGGCGAACGTCGGGAGTGATGCATTGAGTGCGTCGTACAACAGGATCTGCTTGGGCGTATTGGAGATGTGATCATCGCCGCGCATCACCAGCGTGATCCCCATCGCGATGTCATCGGACACCACCGCGAAGTTGTACACCGGCGTACCGTCGGAGCGCAGGATCACGAAATCATCGATGTCCTTGTTGGGGAACGCGATGCGATCGTGCACGAGATCGTGCCACGCGGTCTCCCCATCGGGCACGCGAAAGCGCACCGCGTACGGCTCGCCGGCGGCCACGCGGCGCGCCATCTCCTCGGGCGACAGCTCCGCCAAGCGTCGGTCGAACTTGAACGGTTGTTTGCGCTCGGCCGCCTCAGCGCGGAGACGCTCCAGCGCTTCGGTGGTCGTGAAGTCGCGGTAGGCGTGCCCGCTTGCCAAGAGTTTGGCGGCATCGGCCTGATGCTGCGCGACATTGGCGCCTTGGAAGACGACCTCCTCGTCCCAGTCGAGCCCGAGCCAGCGCAGGCCGTCGAAGATGGCGCGCGTGCTCTCGTCGGTGGAGCGGGCTTTGTCGGTGTCTTCGATCCGCAGCAGGAACTGGCCGCCGAGCTGCCGGGCGTAGAGCCAGTTGTAGAGGGCGGTCCGTGCGCCGCCGACGTGCAAGTAACCGGTCGGCGAGGGAGCGAAGCGAACGCGCGGCGGGGTCGGGGCAGAGGACATCAGGGGGACTCAGCGAGGGCGAACGACCGGCCAGGGTCGATGATACTGAAGTGGGGGCGCCCGGCGGACCCACCCACCCCCAAACCCGACCGGGGCGGTAGAAACCACCAAAAGCGTGTTGCCCCCAAAAACCGTGTGAAAAAAGCCCCCCAAACCCACACCGCCCCCACGACCCACAC
>JBEIVF010000104.1:0-6857 GCA_040374005.1 Gemmatimonadaceae bacterium
GTCCCCACCGGCCGCGGCGGCGGGCAGCCGCGCGAATGGTACCGTGGCATCCCCGTCCCTACGGGTTACCCGGCTAACTTCACGCGCCGCAACAACACCAACTACATGCAGACGGGCGTGCTGTCGGCCTTGCAGTTGACGGCGATGTTCCCCGAGCTGGTGCTCGAGAATTTCTATGTGAAGACGCGCAACTCGCTGAACGCGGGCGCGACCAGTGCGCCGTACGCTTGGGTGTTCCCGGTGGCCAAGGACATGACGCGCATGGGCGAGCTGATGCGCATCATGCGGGCCCAAGGCATCGAGATCGGCACGCTGCGGCAAGAGACGACCGTTGGCACCACGAAGGTCCCCGCCGGCTCGTACATCATCAAGCTCAACCAGCCGTATGGTCGCTTGGCGAAGAACCTGCTCGAGAAGCAGGACTACCCCGACGCTGACCTTCGCACCTACGACGACAGCGGCTGGTCGATGTGCCTGGCGTTCAACATCGAGTGCTTCGCCGCCAACGACAGCACCATCCTCAACGCGCCGGTGAACCCGGTGACGACGGTGACGGTGCGCGGTGCCGTGACGGCCGCCAATGCGACGGCGGGCTTGATCGTCGCGCACCACGGCTCCAACAACATGATCTCGTTCCGCTACAAGCTGCGCGGCACGCCCATGCGGATCACCGAAGGGCCCGTCACGGTCGACGGCACGGTGTATCCGGCGGGCTCGTTCATCGTGAGCGGATCGGCTGTGCAGTTGCAGGCGGCACGCGCGGCCGTCGAGGAGTTCGGCCTCACGGGCGCAGGCCTCACGCAGGTCCCCTCGGTGGCCACACATCAAGCCGATGCCCCACGCGTCGCCATCTACTCGCAGTGGAGCGGCACGCAGGAACTCGGCTGGTACCGCCACGCCTTCGACGAGTTCGGCATTCCGTTCGAGCTCATCTACAAGGAGCGCGTCGCCAAGGGGAACCTGAAGGCCGACTACGATGTGATCATCATGGCGGCGCAGACCATCACGCGTCAGGCGGTGTTGCAAGCGCCGGCCGCGCGGCCGGTCCCGTACAAGAAGACCGACAAGTACCAGTTCCTCGGCATGTACGGCGAGACTGACGACATGACGGGCGGCTTCGGTGCGCCGGGTGTCGCCGCGATGGAGAAGTTCCTCGAGGAAGGCGGCACGCTGATCACGACGCTCGGCGCGACGCGCTTCCCCATCGAGTTCGGGTTCGCGCGGTCGGCGGATCTGGAGTCGCCGGTGGGTGTGAACGCGCAGAAGCCGCTCATCAACGCGCAGATCTCGCGGCCCGAGCATCCGGTGTTCTATGGCTACAGCAACCGGATCTTCCCCATCAAGTACGGGCAGGGCTCACAGGTGTTCCGCGTCGGTGTGGCCGATCAGGCCAACGTGCTCGCCACGTACGTGGGCGGCGACAGCGCGGTGCTGAGCGGCTTGATGGAAGGCGCCAACAACATCCGGGGTCGCGCGTTCGCGATGGACATTCCCAATGCCTACAACGGCAAGGGCCGCGTGATCATGTTCGCCAACAACCCCGTGTATCGCTGGCAGAACCACGGCGAGTTCAACATGGTGTTCAACTCGATCCTGAACTGGAACGACGTGCCACCGCCGCCGCCGCTCGTGGCGCCGACGCCGGCGGGTGGTGGCGGGCGTGGGGGACGGGGTGGGATGTAGGAACTGAAAGCGGCGCCGTTACTCAGTGACGGCGCCGCTTCTCATTCCGGCCGCGGCGCCGCGTACCGCATCTTCTCCAAAATGATCGCCGCCCGCCGCGCCGCCACGGTTCCCTGCGGCGACCACCGGATCGGACTCGGCAACACCGCCGCCAACCGCGCTGCCTCACTCTGCGTCAGGTTCTTCGCCGACTTCTTGAAGTGGCGCTGCGCCGCCATCTCGGCGCCGAACACACCATCGCCCCACTCGGCGAGGTTCAAGTACAGGTCGAGGATGCGCTCCTTCGACAAACACACTTCAAGCACGACGGTCAGGTACGCCTCGTAGCCTTTGCGCACCAACGACCGCCCTTCCCACAGGAAGATGTTCTTGGCCACCTGCTGCGTGATCGTCGATGCACCACGCAACCGCCCACCACGCTCGGCCTTGTCCAAGGCTTTGCGGATCTCGACGACGTCGATGCCCCAGTGCAAGTAGAACCGGTCATCCTCTGACGCCGTCACTGCGCGGCGCAGATGCTTGGAGATCTGATCGCGCCCCACGATGTCGCGGCGCGGGTAGATGGGCCGCTTGCCGTCGATGGCGCGGCTCACCGTGCGCCGCAGGATCACCATCGTCGTGGGCGGCTGCACGAGGTTGAGCGGGAGGATCAGCAGCCACGGCGCCAGCACGAGCACCCCGATGAACCGGAGTACCCATCGTGCCACCACCCGAAGTCTTTGTTTCACAAAAGCAGCGTCGCGAGCCCTAGGAACATGCCCATACTCGCCACATCGGTGGCGGTGGTGAGAAAGATACTAGACGCCGTCGCCGGGTCAGCCCCGACGCGCCGCAACGTGTGCGGGACCAGTGCGCCCGGGATCGTCGGCTGCACCGCATATACCCCGAATGCCCAGTCCAGGCGCGACGCATCGAGCGCTCGCTGCCCATTCGGCATAACGGCGATCGCGGCGGGCAACGCCCCGTCCCTTCACGGCGGCGCATTATCCTTAACGACGATGCCATCCATCGATCTCAACGCCGATCTCGCCGAGGGCTTTGCCAGCGTCGCACCGCTCGACGACGCGGCGCTGCTCACGCTGATCTCGTCGGCCAACGTCGCCTGCGGGTACCACGCCGGCGACGCGATGCAGATGCAGCACACGGTCGCGGCGGCGGCGCGGCTCGGTGTGGCCATCGGCGCCCATCCCGGGTACCCCGATCCCACGGGCTTCGGCCGCCGCGCGATGGCCGCGACACCTGACGAGATCCGCGCCTACATCACGCATCAACTCGGGGCGCTGCTCGCCTTCTGTCGCGTGCAGGGCGCACCACTCCGCTATGTGAAGCCGCACGGGGCGCTCTACAACACCGCCGCGCGCGACCGTACCGTGGCTGATGCCATCGCCGGCGCGGTCGCGGCCGTCGACCCGTCGCTCACGATGTTGGGCCTGCCGCAGAGCGCCCTCCTCGACGCCGCCGCCGCACACGGGCTCGGTACCGCTCGCGAAGGGTTCGCCGATCGCGGCTATCGCCCCGACGGTACGCTGATCCCACGCGGCGAGCCCGGCGCGCTGATCACCGATCCCGATGCGGCGGCGGCGCACGCGCTCAGCCTCGCTCCACACGTCGACTCGCTGTGCGTGCACTCCGACACGCCCGGCGCGGTGACCCTCGTGCGCACCGTGCGCGCGCGACTGCTCGAGGCGGGCTACACCATCGCCCCGTTCGCGTCGTGAGCGTGCGGCCCGTCGTCTTGCCGCTCGGCGACGCGGCCTTCCTGCTGCGACTGGGCACCCACGCGGACCGGGCCACCGCGCAGACGGCAGCCGCGCTCGCCGACGCCATCGCGCGCGAGACGATCAGCGGTGTGACCGAAGTGGTGGCCGCCGGGGCATCGGTCGCGGTGTACTGCGACCCCCTCGCGCCCGACGCTGCCCGCATCGAGCAGCATCTGCGCGTGATCGCCGCGCACGCTGACGAAGTGCCGCCGTTAGCCGACGGACGACTCCACGAGATCGCCGTGCGCTATGACGGTCCCGACCTCGCGGATGTCGCCGCACGCACGGGCCTCTCGACCGACGAGGTGATCGCCAAGCACGCCGCGCGGGAGTACGCCGTGCTGGCCATCGGCTTCGCCCCAGGCTTCGCCTACCTCGGCGAGCTCGACCCCGCACTCTCGCTGCCGCGCCGCGACACGCCGCGCGCACGCGTGCCGGCGGGTGCGGTGGCGATCGCTGGTGCGCAGACGGGCATCTATCCGCGCGTGTCACCCGGCGGCTGGCACTTGCTCGGCACCACGGACGCGGTGCTGTTCGACCCCACGCAGGAGTCGCCCGCACTCTTCCACGCCGGCGATCGCGTGCGCTTCGTGCCCGTCCGATGATCACCGTCACGCACATCGCTGGCCTCGTGTCCGTGCAGGATGCGGGACGCCCCGGGTATCGCGGCGCCGGCGTGTCACCTGGCGGGGCGCTCGACCTGCGGGCCTTGATGGTCGCCAATGCCATCGTCGGAAACGAGCCCGGCGCCGCGGCACTCGAAGGCTGCCTGAGCGCGATCACGCTCGAGTTCGCGGACCGGACGACCATCGCACTCACGGGCGCCGCGTGTGAGGTGACGCTCGACGGCGCGCCGGTGCCATCGTACACGCGCCTCACCACGCGCGCGGGTAGCACGCTACGCATCACGCAACTCACCCAGGGTGCCGTGTGGTACCTCGCCGTGCGCGGTGCGATCGACGTGCCCGTGGTCCTCGGCTCGCGCGCCACGCTCGTGAGCGCCGCGCTCGGGGGTGCGCCGCTCCGCCGCGAGGCCGTGCTCGCCGTCGGGGCGACCGAGCGCGCGATGCCCCGCCCCAATGTGCCCGACGCGCTCCGCACGCCGCTCGACGAGCGCCCCATCGACTGGCTGCCCGGAACGACGTCAGAGGTGTTGTCGTCGGCGCAGTGGCACCGCTTCTTCCAGCGCGAATGGCAGATCGCGCACACGAGCTCGCGCATCGGCTACCGGCTCGACGGCGATCCGCTCAGCGTGAGTGCGGCCGCTGATCGCGCGTCCGAACCCACGTGCGTGGGCGCGATGCAACTGCCGCCCGATGGACGCCCGATCGTGTTGATGGCCGAGCACCCGACGATCGGCGGGTATCCGGTGATCGGGGTGGTGCCGATCACGTCGCTCGGTGCGCTCGCGCAGCGCGCCCTAGGCAACGCCGTGCAGTTCGCGCCCGTGACGGTGGACGAGGTGCGTGAGGCGCACCGACAGTGGGCCCATACGTTCACCACCTACCAAATCGCCACATGAAGCGACTCGGCACGTCATCCATCGTTGTGGCCGCGTTCATCGGTCCGGGCACGGTGCTCACATGCGCGACGGCGGGTGTGAAGTTCGGATTCTCGCTGGGGTGGGTGCTGGTGTTCGGCACGCTGTCGGTGTTCGTGTTGCAGGCGTACTCGGCGGTACTCGGGATCATCGCGCGGCAAGGGCTCGGTGATGCCCTGCGCACGCGGTTCCGTGGTTCACCGGCGTGGATCCTCGTGAGCACGTTGGTGATCACGGGACTGTGGATCGGGTGCGCGGCGTTCGAGGTGGGGAATCTGCTCGGCGCGACGGCGGGGATGACGACGCTGTTCCCGTCGGTGGATCCGCGCGTGTTCACGCTGTTGATCGCGGCGGGCGCGGTCGGGATCCTGTTGATGAACGCGCGCGCGGCCACGCGTGTGCTGGCCACGCTGGTCAGTGTGATGGGCATCGTGTTCTTGGGCGCCGCTGCGGTCGCGCCTGTGGACTGGAGCGCGGCACTCACGGGCCTCGCGGTGCCGAGCGTGCCAGTGGACTCGTTGCTCACGATCGTCGCGTTGGTGGGCACGACGGTGGTGCCGTACAACCTGTTCCTCCACGCCTCAGCAACGCGTCGCTACTGGGCCGACGCCACCGACACGCGCGCGGCGTGGAAGCAAGAGCTACGCGGGATGGCGCTGTTCATTCCGATCGGTGGGTTGATCTCGTACGCGATCCTGCTCACCGGTGCCGCGCTCCCCGCGGGTTCGACGATCACGAAGGCCGCCGATGTCGCGTCGTTGCTCGAGCCGGTGGCGGGCCCAGCGGCGCGCTGGCTGTTCGGACTCGGCCTGTTCGCGGCGGGCTTCACGTCGGCGGTGACCGCGCCGATGGCTGCCGCGGCCGCCGTGCGCGAGCTCTTCGGCTGGGACGAGAGCAAGGCGGCGCGCATCAAGCTGGTGTGGGCGTCCGTGATCGCCACCGGCGTCGTGTTCAGCATGCTGGGCCTGTCGCCCTTGGCGGCGATCATCGCCGCGCAGGCCGCCAATGGCGTGCTCCTGCCGGTGATCGCGACGCTGCTCCTCATTGCCGCCCTCCGCGTGCCGGGCACGCCGCTTCCCGCGTGGTTCCGGGCGATGGGGGTCGGGGTGGTGGCCGTGGCGGCGGTGTTGGGGCTGTATACGCTGCGGTGGGTGTGGTTGCAGGTGGGGTGAGTTGGGGGGGCCTGGCACCACCCCGCTGGACCGCGAGATGCGGTAAATTCCACGTATGACCAGCATCGCCGCTCCCGCCCCCCTGACCGTCCTCTCCGAAGACGAGCTCGCCTTTCGTGACGCCGTCGCCGCTTTCGCCGCGGGCGAGATCGCGCCCCGCGTCAAGCAGATGGAAGAGGCCGCCAAGCTCGACCCCGAGCTGATCCCCAAGTACTTCGAGCTGGGCCTGATGGGCATCCAGGTGCCCGAAGAACTCGGCGGTGCCGGTGGCACGGTGATGATGGTGACGCTCGCGGTCGAAGAGATCAGCAAGGTCGACGCGGCGGCGGCCATCATGGTGGACGTGCAGAACACGCTGGTGCAGTACCCGCTGCTCGCCTACGGCAACGCCGAGCAGAAGGCGAAGTATCTGCCGCTGCTGTGCAACGCGCAGGTCGGTGCGTACGCGCTCTCCGAAGCGAGCTCCGGCTCAGATGCGTTCGGCCTGACGACGCGCGCGACCAAGCGTGGCGACGACTGGGTGCTCACGGGCCAGAAGCTGTGGATCACCAACGGGGCCGAGGCCGAGGTGTTCATCATCTTCGCGACCGTGGATCCGGCGGCTGGGTACAAGGGCATCACGGCATTCATCGTCGAGACGAAGTTCCCGGGCTTCAAGGTCGGCAAGAAGGAGAGCAAGCTCGGCATTCGTGCGTCGAGCAC
>JBEIVF010000216.1:0-3279 GCA_040374005.1 Gemmatimonadaceae bacterium
GACGCCCATTCATCATGATCGAGAAGTGCGCCTCGTGATAACGGTCCGTGACCGGGAAGCGCTTGCGCACCGCGCGAATGAGCCACGTTTCGTCGGGCGCGTCGTGGTCCTCCTTGCTGAACAACATCTTCAGCGCGGTGATCACGAGGAACACGCCGAAGATGTAGATGACCCAGTGGTATCGCGCCACCAAGCCGGCGCCGATGCCGATCATGGCGCCGCGCATCGCCAGCGCGCCCAAGATGCCCCAGAACAACACACGATGCTGATACTGCGGCGGCACGCGCAAATGTGCGAAGATGAGCGCGATCACGAACACGTTGTCCATGGACAACGACAACTCGATCACATAGCCCGTCAAGAACTTGATGGCCGCGAGCTTGCCATCGTTGACGACCTTGTCGACCGAGTCCATGTGCGACCCGAGGCCCAGCCAGTGCCCGTTGTACGCGTAGTAGATGAACACCGCGAACCCACACGCCAGCACGATCGTGAACGCGGTGAACGTCAGCGCCTCCTTCATCTTCACCACATGCGCCTCGCGATTCAGTACGCCGAGGTCGATGGCGAGGATCACGCCGATGAAGAGGAGGAATCCGACCCAGAGATAGATCACGGCAGCATCACTTGGCGGCCGCGATCCAATCGGCCCAGGCAGGCTCGTTGGGACCGATGCTCAGTTTGGTTCCGGCGCGCACGAGCGGCAGGTTCAGGATCATGGGTTCATCCAGCAGGATATTGAGCCACTTTGCGTCGCCGTAGCGCGCCGGGCCAAGGCCGAGGGCCGAGAACCGCTTGGACTGCCGATCAACCAGCGCTTCCACCCCGAACTTGTCGGCGAACCGCTTGAGCTCGCCGAGCGCCGGCCCCCGGATCTTGAAATCCACGAAGTGCACCTTGATGCGACGTTCCGCGAAGTAGCGGAGCGCTTTGCGCACCTCGGCGTGGTTCTGGATCCCAAAGACCTGGACCTCCACAGTGTTTCGTCGCGTTAGCTTGGATGGAAGAGCCGATGAATCCCGTCAAATCTACCAACGCGCCGACCGTTCAAGGGTCTATTCCCACGCCGCCTCGGCCGGCGTGGTGGCTACCGGGGCCCCATTTGCCGACGATCTACGGCAAGATGATGCGCCGCGTGGCGCCGGTACCCACGACTCGCGAGCGGTTCGAGCTGCCCGATGGCGACTTGCTCTCGGTGGAGCGGATGCGAGGGCGGCCCGACGCGCCGCGGCTAGTCCTCTTTCACGGTCTCGAGGGGAGCACCCGCTCGATGTACACCCGCGGGCTGCTGCATTTGGCGCGCCAGCGCGGCTGGTGGGGCGACCTCGTGCTCTGGCGCACCTGCGATGGCGAGCCGGTGAATAGCGTGCCGCGGGCCTACCACTCCGGGGCTTCGGACGATGCTGATGCGGTGATCCGGCGGATCGTGGCCGCGGACCCGGGGCGCCCGACGATGCTGCTCGGGGTATCCCTGGGTGGGAATGTTCTATTGAAGTGGCTTGGCGAGCAGGGGTCGGCGGTGCCGTCCGAGGTGAAAGCGGCGGTGGCAGTGTCGGTGCCGTTCGACTTGGCGCGGTGTTCGCGGCAGATCGAACGGGGGTTTGCCGCCGTATACGGGCGCTTCTTTATGAAGGGGCTCAAGGCCAAGACGTTCGCCAAATTGGAGCGCTTTCCGGGGTTGGTGGATCCCGCAGCGTTGGAGCGAGTGCGCACCATCTGGGAGTTCGATGATGTGGTGACGGCGCCCATTCACGGCTTTGCGAGCGCCGAGGATTACTACCGGCGCGCGAGCTCGCTGCAGTTCTTGGATCGGGTGCGCGTGCCGTCATTGCTGTTCAACGCGGCGGATGATCCGTTCTTGCCGCGTCCGATCTTGGATGAAGTTCGAGCAGTCGCGGCCCAGAATCCGTATCTTCAGTGTCACTTCCCTGAGCACGGGGGTCACGTAGGGTTCATTGCGGGCGCCCATCCGTGGAGTGCGCGGTATTGGATGGAGGAGGATGCGCTGACGTGGGCGGCGCCGTTGTTAGATGCAGTTTGATGCAGCCACTTGCTCAGGAGTTGTCGGAATGAAGCAGTTCATTGCAGGTGCGGCCGTTGCCGCAGCGGTCGGTGCGGCGTTCGTGTTGGGCCGCACGACCAATGAGGTGGATGCGACGGTGGTCGACGAGCATACGGCGCACGCCGAGCAGGGTGCCACCTCGGGTATCGCGATCGAGCAGGATCGTACGATCCCGGCTGGTGCCGGAACGGCGGCTGAGCGTTTGGCCGCTTCGCCCCGTCACGCGGAGTGGGTGAAGATCGCGGTGCCGGGCATGGACTCGATCATGGCGTGGGTGGTGTATCCCGAGCGCCGCAACAACGCGCCGGTCGTCGTGGTGATCCACGAGATCTTCGGCTTGTCGACGTGGGTGCGCGGCGTAGCGGATCAGGCCGCAGCCGATGGCTTCATTGCGATCGCGCCGGACTTGATCTCGATCGCCCGTGGCGGTGCAACGACGACGGAGGTCAATCCGGACACCGGTCGCGCGCTGATCGGTCAGGTGACGCCCGACATCATGACGAAGATGGTGGCGGCCGTGGGTCAGTACGGGATGTCGCTACCGGCGGCAAAGAAGGTCTACGGTGTGGTCGGCTACTGCTGGGGCGGCACGGCGTCGTGGAACCACTCGATCGCCGCGGCCCCCGGACTCGGCGCGGCCGTGGTCTACTACGGTGGCCTGACCCCGGCGCAGCTCCCGACGCTCGCGCAGGTGAAGGTGCCGGTGCTCGGCCTCTACGGCGAGAACGATCAGCGCGTGAACGCGACGATCACCGCCATCGACTCCACCATGAAGTCGATGGGCAAGAAGTCCGAGTACGAGATCTTCCCGGGCGCCGGGCATGGCTTCCTGCGGGCGCAGGACAACAATGTGCCGAACTCAGACGCGGCAAAGAAGGCGTGGCCGCGGACGGTGGCGTTCTTCAAGCAGCACCTCGGCGCATAACCGTGCCAGTTTAAAGACAGAACGGCGCCACTCAATTCGTGTGGCGCCGTTCTCGTTTTACGACCGCGAGTTACTCCCGCGGCGTCATCACAACCAATTGGATCCACTCCGGCCAGGTCCCGCTCAACTCAAAGAAGTCGTCGAAGTACGTCAGCCCCGCCTCCTCCATCTCCGTCACCAAGTCGGTGATCTGGGCGCCATAGAGCGGGCCGATCACGATCAGCTCACCCTCCATGCGAAAGTCGTCGGCGGTGAGCGCGAATCGGTCGTCGATGTCGGCGCGGGTCAGGCC
>JBEIVF010000148.1:0-5029 GCA_040374005.1 Gemmatimonadaceae bacterium
ATGACGACGATGCCGCTGGTGATGAGCGCCTTGCGCGCGTTGGCCAGCGTGCCGGCGGCGAGCAGACGTTGCACGATCATCTGATCGGCGCCGTGCGAGGCCATCGAGAGGAATGCGCCACCGATGAGGCCGGCCCACAGCGTATGCGGACGGCCGAGCACGAACTCGGTGTCGATCATCCGCGTCTTGCCCGCGGCGCCGGCTTGCGCGAACACTTCGGTCCAGCCGCCAGGGATGCCGTGGCCGATCAACACCAGCGCCGCGATGCCACCGAGCAGATACACGCCCATCTGGATCACATCGGTCCACACCACGGCCTTCATGCCGCCGTGCCACGTGTAGAGCACCGTGCACGCCCCCAGGATGATGATCGCGGCCGGCGTACCCCAACCCACAGGGAGCGCGGGGCCCAAGATCAACGCCAAGGGGATGGAGGTGGCGAACACCCGGACCGAATCACCGAGCGCTCGCGTGCCCATGAACGTGATGGACGCGAACCGCCGCGTCTCAGGGCCGAAGCGGGTGCTGAGGAGTGCATACGCCGTCACCAACTCCCCATCGAAGTAGCGCGGCAACAACACGAACGACACGAGGATGCGCCCGATCAGGTAGCCCATCGCGATCTGCAAGAATCCCAGATCCCCCGCATAGGCCAACGCGGGGATCGAGATGAAGGTCAGCGCACTGGTCTCCGTCGCCACCACCGAGAAGCAGATGGCCCACCACGGCAACGCCCCACCGCCGACGAAGTAGTCCTTCGCATCACGCTGGCCGCGGCCGAGACGGACGCCCAGCCAGGTGGTGGCGACGAGATACGCGACCAGGACCGCCGCGTCGAGCAACGTGA
Source organism: Gemmatimonadaceae bacterium (assembly GCA_040374005.1). GTDB lineage: Bacteria > Gemmatimonadota > Gemmatimonadetes > Gemmatimonadales > Gemmatimonadaceae > DASRAP01. The sequence goes on from JBEIVF010000148.1 coordinate 848, forward strand.
AGCCTGACTGAAGTGGCACGAGTAGCACCAGAGGCACGAGAAGCACGAGACTGCCGATGGGGGAAAGTATAAGGGCGCGGGACCTAAAGGTCCCGCGCCCTTCGTGCTTCTCGTGCTACCCGTGCCTCTCGTGCTTCTGCACTACGCGGAGAACGACGACCCGCACCCACAGCCCCCAGTGCTGTTCGGATTACTGAACGTGAACCCCGAGCCCTGCATCGACGTCACGTAGTCCACCGTCACGCCCGAGAGGTACTGCATCGAGAACGGGTCCACGAACACGCGGAATCCGTCCATCGGGAGCACCGTGTCGTCGTCGGCAAGGGCGTCTTCGATCAAGAGCGAGTACTTGAAGCCGCTGCAGCCACCCGGCTGCACAGCGACGCGGAGGCCGCCCACTTCGGGCTGGACATTCTCGGCCGCCATGAACTTCATCACCTCGACCGCCGCGGCGGGGGTGACGGTCAGCACGGTCTCTTGGGCATTCACGGTGGTCATCGGAGCCATCTCCAATAAGGTCTGTCGGAATAGTACCCCGTTCCGGCGGCGGAGTAAAGAGTTGGGAGTTGTACGGATGCCGCTTATGCTCCACTCATGCGTTCCCTCCTTCGCGCGCTCGCGCTGCTCCTGCCCGCCGCCTGCGGCTCGGCGGCCCGGCCGGACCCCGCCGCTGCCCCCCGGGGCGCCGACATCCGCCCGGGCGTCACCGTCTTCATCCGCGACTCGCTTCACCTGGTGCGGAACCTTCGGATCGGGTTGATCACCAACCAGACCGGCGTGGACGAACGGGGCCGGACCACCATCGATCTGCTGGTCGAGGCGGCCCCCCGCGTGCGGGCCAAGGTCGTCTCGCTGCTGTCGCCCGAGCACGGGATCCGCGGCACCGAGGACCGCCAGTTCGTCGAAAGCGGGCGCGATGGGGCCACGGGGCTGCCGGTGCACTCGCTGTACACGTCCATGACCATCCCGCCGCCCGACTCGCTGCTGGCGGAGGTCGACGTGCTCGTCGTCGACCTGTTCGACATTGGCACACGGACGTGGACCTACGTCGGCACCATGCTCTACGCCCTGCGCGCCGCCGGGAAGAAGGGCATGCGCATCATCGTCCTCGACCGGCCCAATCCCCTCAATGGGGCGCGGGCCGAAGGGCCGATCCTCGACTCCCTCATCGCCAATCCCGAGGACCCGGCCCCAGGGAAGCCCGGGCGCGCCTACGCCTTGTATCCCGCCCCCCTCCGGCACGGCCTGACGATGGGTGAGATGGCGCAGTGGTTCAATGCCGAGCTGGCGCTCGGTGCCGAACTGCATGTCATCCAGGCCGAGGGGTGGCGTCGGTCGATGTGGTGGGACGAGACCCCGCTGCCGTGGGTGCGGCCGTCGCCCAACATCCCATCGCTCACGGCGGCGTTGTTGTATCCGTCGCTGGTGGCGTTGGAGAGCTCCAACGTGTCGGTGGGGCGGGGGACGACGAGCGCGTTCCAGCGGTTCGGTGCACCGTGGCTCAATGCGGACTCGGTGGCCACGTTGCTCGACGATCGCTCGATCCCTGGCGTGCGGTTCGTGGCCGATCCCTACACGCCGGCGAACCCAGGCGACAACAAGTTCAACGGACAACGCATCCCCGGCGTGCGCATCGATGTGACCGACCGCGACCGCATGCAGGTGGCGCGCGTGGGTGCCGCGATCCTCTGGGCGCTGGGCCGCGTGCACGGCGACTCGCTCCGCCTGACGCCGGCGGGTTTCGACCTCCGGTGGGGCGCCAATCAGGACCGCATCGCGCTGCTCGCGGGCCGCGACCCCGACGAAGTCATCGATCGGTGGTTGCCCGCCATCGTGGCGTGGCAGCAACGCGTGCGGCCGTACCTGCTCTACCGCTAACGGCTCCTACCGCGAACGGCTACTACCTCCGCGTCGTCACCGCTCGGTAGCTTTCCGATATGGGATCGCTGTGGGGATCGATCGTGCGTGGCTATCTGCGTCTGATCGAGCCGTTGATCGACTGGTTGGTGCGCCACCGGGTGTCACCGAACGTCATCACGACGCTAGGCACCGTGGCCGCGATCATCTCCGGGGCCATCTTCGCGAGCGGCCACATCCATGCCGCGGGCTGGTTCTTCGGCCTCACCGCCTTCTTCGACGTCGTCGATGGGTCTGTCGCGCGTCGCTCGGGCAGCGCCACGGTGTTCGGCGCTTTCTACGATTCCACACTCGACCGCGTGGCCGATGCGGCCGTGCTGGGCGGCATCCTGATCTTCTTCGCCCGCGACACGCCGTATCATTCCGTGCCCATGGTGGCCATCGGGCTGCTCGGCATCGTGGGGGCCTTCCTCACGTCGTACACGAGAGCGCGCGCGGAGCCGCTGGGCATCGATGCCAAGGTGGGCTGGCTGCAGCGTCCGGAACGCGTCGTGTTGCTGGCCGCGCCGCCCGCGTTCTTCGGCCTCGCCTGGCAGGGACGGGTCCTGAGTCTCCTCGTCGTCTTCCTCACCGTCACCGCATGGGTGACCGTGTACCAACGGATCCGCTTCGTGCATCAGGCCACACACTCGGGAGCGCGTCGTGACGCGTGATCCTGTGCCGACCACCATCCGCCCAGCGACGGGCCGCCTGGGCGTGCTCACGCCAGGGCTCGGGTCCGTGGCGACCACCTTCATGGCCGGGGTCGAGAGCATCCGTCGTGGACACAGCGTGCCCATCGGCTCGCTCACCCAGATGGCGATGGTCGGCGACCAGCCGCTGCGCGAGCTCGTGTCGCTCGCCGCGCTCGAGGACATCGTCTTCGGCGCGTGGGATCCGATCCCCGACGATGCGTACACTGCGGCGGTGCGCGCGGGCGTCTTGGAGCGGCACCATCTGGAGCCGCTCCAAGAGTTCCTCTCGGCCATCACCCCGATGCCCGCGGTATTCGACCAGCGGTACGTCACGCGGCTCCATGGCACCAACGTGAAGCACGGGGCGAGCAAGCGCGATCTCGCCGAGCAACTGCGGCAGGACATTCGCGACTTCAAAGTGCGGCATGGGTGCGACCGGCTCGTGGCGGTGTGGTGTGGCTCGACGGAGATCTTCATCGCGCCGAGTGCCGTGCCTCAGACCGTCGAAGCCTTCGAGCAAGGGATGGCCGAGGACCATCCCGACATCGCCCCGTCCATGTTGTACGCGTGGGCCTGCCTGATGGAGGACGTGCCGTACAACAACGGTGCCCCGAACCTGGCGGTGGACACCCCGGCGCTGGTCGCGCTGGCCGAACAGCGGGGCGTGCCGATCAGCGGCAAGGATTTCAAGACCGGGCAGACGTGGATGAAGACCGTGGTCGCGCCCGGGATCAAGGCGCGCATGCTGGGGCTCGCGGGCTGGTACTCCACCAACATCCTCGGTAATCGCGACGGGGAAGTGCTGGACGATCCGGCCTCGTTCAAGACCAAGGAGGCATCCAAACTCTCGGTGTTGGACTCCATCTTGGAGCCGGAGCGCTACCCGGAGCTGTATGCGGGGTTCGCGCACGTGGTGCGGATCAACTACTACCCGCCCCGCGGCGACAATAAGGAGGGGTGGGACAACATCGACCTCATCGGGTGGATGGGCTACCCGATGCAGCTCAAGATCAATTTCCTGTGCCGCGATTCCATCTTGGCAGCCCCTCTCGTCCTGGATCTGGCGTTGCTCAGCGACCTAGCGCACCGGGCGGGTCACGGCGGCATCCAACACTGGTTATCGTTCTACTACAAGAGTCCGATGACCCCGGTGGGTACGCCGCCGGAGCACGATCTGTTCGCCCAGCTCACCACCCTGCAGGACGCGGTGCAGCGTTGGGCGGGCGGGATGACGACCACCTCTGCGGAGTAGGAGTCCGGCTATGATGCGATCGCTGACACTGGTGGCGCTGAGCGCGCTCGTCCTCGTGGGCGGGTGTGGTCCCGCGACCGGTGCGACCACCGATATGCGGATCTGGACGGACGATTTCGCGATCCGGATCTCGACCCAGCCGACGCCGCCGACGGCGCGTGAGGCGGTCATGTACAAGGTCGTGGTGCGCGACAAGAAGACCGGCGAGCCCATCGAGAACGGGGAGGGACGGGTGTTCGCGACGAGCCGCGATGGGGCCAACACGTGGGACTCGCTGGAGCCCACGGCGGAATCAGGGGCCTACACGGCCAAGCTCCGTTTCATCACCGCCGGGGATTG
>JBEIVF010000183.1:0-4204 GCA_040374005.1 Gemmatimonadaceae bacterium
CCTGGCCCGAAACGATCGAGCGCGGGAAGTCGAAGACCATCTCCGGATCCGTGATCTGGATGTCGGCGTTGAACTGCGACAAGCCGGCATTCGGATACGGCGACGTCTGCTCACCGATGTACAGCGTGTCGCCAACGGTAGCACCGCGAGCACGCTTGTAGGTGTACATAGCGTAGTAGTAGCCAGCCGGCGGACGGGACAAGAGCGAGTCATTGACCTGCAGGACCGTCCCACGGAAGAACCCACGACCGCGGATCGGCGGCACCTGCGTCACGCCAGTGAACGGCGAGAACACCGCACTGGCGAACAGGTACTCAGTCGCGGCAGTCGGAGCGTAGCTGCCGAAGCGGAGACGCGGCTGGTGGGCACCGGTCGCCAATGCCGCATCACCACGACGGGCGAACAGCGCCCGACGATTGCCCAACGTGGTAGCGGCATCCGAGTCCTCGATCGACACGATCAAGTGCTGCATCGCGCCGGCCCCAACGCCCGAGCCCGCACGCGTGAAGCGCCAGGTGAACGTCTGGTTCGGACCGCCGTTGGAGAACGACGAGCGGTCGCCGAGCGCGATCGTGGTCGGCGCCGGGATCGGGTTACCGTCCACATCGAACGACGTGTCCGTGCGAATGACCGTCAGCGCACCGGTGACCTTGGTGAAGTTCTGACCCAAGGAGTCACCCAGCCACGCCGTGTACACACCCGACGTCAACGAGTCGAGCCCGGCGAGGGTGACCACGACGGAGTCCGTCGCCGACGGCACGAAGCGGACACCGCCACGCGGCAGGTTGGTCGCGGCCGGAGCCAGCGAGAACCCATACGCGTTCGGGTAATCCGGCTCGTTGATGTTGGCGCGCTGTTCGGTGCAGGCGTTGAGCCCGAGCGTGCCGAGCGCGGCGACCAAGAGGAGCTTGCGGCTCATCGTCCACCTCCGCCAAGGAAGGATGGGACGTACTGGAAGCCGATGCTGAGCGCGAAGTTCGTCACAGTACTCTTGCTCTGAGGTGGCGTCGGGAAGTCCGCGCGGAACAACGTGTTCTCCACACGCGCCTGCGTGAGGATGTTGTCGCGCGGGTCGAGGACGGTGCGATCGTAATCGGTCAGCGTCAGGCTGCGCAGCTCGATCGCCACCCCGGCACGATCGCTGAACTGATAGACCACGCCGGCGCCGACATTGAACGACATGCCGATCATGCGAACGTCGCCGCGCATCGTCTGCGGATCGAGGAAGATCGCGTAGCCACCGATGCCGCCGGTGGCGTAGGGCTGGATCGCCGACCCGCCGAGGAACTTGACCCGCGCATTGAACGCGCCGTCAAGGACCACGATGGGCTGCGTCGACAGGTGGAACGACGTCGTGTCACCCGTGCCGACGATGCCGTAGGTGAGCGACGAGATGAAGTGCTCGCCCGTGGTCTGCGGCCGTCCGAGGGAGATGGACGGTCCGAGCGAGAGCCAGCTGTTGACGCCATACATGGCGTCGAGCCCGATGAACGGAGCGCTCTCGATCGACGCCGCCTTGTCGAAGCTCTGTGCGCCGAAGCGCACGAGCACCGACACTTGCGACGGATCCTGAGCGTGGGCCGCGCCCGCCGTGAGGCCGCACAAGGCGACCCCAACGGCGAGACGCCGCAGGATGGTGTGGTGGAGTGCGATCATCGGCCGAGTTCGAGTGAGAAGACCTGGATGTCGCGCAGGTCACCCAGCGCGGTGTACGAGTAGTCAAACCGAAGCCCACGGCCCGCGAACGGAAGGCGCACACCGAAGCCGCCGCTCATGCCGAAGCCGAAGCCGTCTTCACCAGGTGCACCGCGATCGTCGTTGTAGAACTTCTTGCCGCCGCGGAGGAAGAGCAGGTTCTTGTAACCGTACTCCGCACCGATCGCCGTCTGCACCGCGAGGTCCACGGCGTCATTCACCGCGACTTCCGTGTACACGCGGTGATCGCCGTTGCCGCGACCGAGCAGCGACTCCGCCGACCCGTAGAGGTCGTTGCCGACCGAGAAGCGGAAGGCCGTCGGCAACTCGACCGTGCGGGTGAAGAGCTTGAACCGCGTGGCCGCGCGGGCCACGTCGTTGGTGTTGACGCCGCGCTCGAGGAGCGTGCCGTCGTGTGCCGCGCCGCCGCCGATGTTCTGGAGCGCACCCGAGAGCACGATACCATACAAGCCCGTCCGGAACTGCGTGCCGAAGTCCGCCGCGAACCAGGTGGCCCGCGAGCCGATGACGCCCTCGGTGATCACCTTCATCGAGGCGCCGACATCCAGGCGGTCGGTGAGGCGACGCGCGTACCCGGCCGAAGCCGCGAACGACGTCCACTCGAAGAACTGACCGCGCTCGACGGTGCCGAACGGGGCGGCCTCGTCCGTGAGCGGAATATCACCCGAGTTGAGCGAGTTGACCGACACGCCCACAGCACCCCCCAAGAGGGGGATGCTGAAGGCGGCGTAATTCTGACTGATACCCATGTCGCCATACAGGTTCTGGCGACCGGCCGAGAGCTCGAACGCCTCGGTCGTGGCAGCACCGGCCGGATTCCAGAACCAGGCGCTGGCGCCCGACACGGAGGTTCCGACCGCACCCGCCATGCCATTGGCACGGGCGGTGAGTCCGATGTGCTGGAAGTTGGCACCGCGCGTTCCCTGTCGGGTCGGCGGTTCGTCAACGGCCGGCTGCAGGCCACCCGGGCCCTGCGCACCTGCCGCCGACGCCAGCACGAGCCCGAAGATCGAGGCGCGTGCGGCAAGGATCCTGAACGAAGTCATCGAATTCACCTTTAGCGGATGATGACGAACTTGCCGCGCGCGACCTGCCCGTTGGCATTCGCACTCTTAGGCGTGAGGACGTACATGTAGAGGCCCGGGCCGAAGTCCAGTCCCTCTCGAGTACGGAGGATGAACGGCAGGTCACCAGTCGGCGAGTTGCTGCCGGCGGCGATCAGATCGTTCGCGGTCCAGCTGATTTGCTGCATCAACTGACCGGAGATCGAGTACACCCGGAGCATGCCCTCAGCCGGGACGTTCACGAAGAGGACCCGCGGGTCCACCGCGTTACGGCCGGACGAGATGCGGTCGAAGCCGCTCTGCACGATGTACGGGTTCGGGACCACGTAGATCCGATCCATCTCGGTCTTCGTGAGCAACGAGCCCGCCGGGTCGATCGGATTGGCCGTCAACGTGAGTTCGTCGTTGCGACCGAACTCCTGATTGAGGCGCCACACATGCTCCCACCCAGCCAGCATCGGGAGGTAGCCCGTGCCACCGAGCGTCGTCTGCGCCAGCGGGTTACAGCTGAACCGCGTGGGCGACACGTTCGATGAACATTCGATCACCAACGCCTGCGTCAGCGTCTTGCGCGACACCTGGACCGGCAGGCGCTGCGCCTTGCCGTTGATCGTGGTATCCCGCGCCACGACCACCACATTGCCGCCCACCGTGATCGTCGAGTCCTGGATGACCTGCTCCACCACGTAGAGCGTGTCACCCGGCATCCACGCGTCGACCGGGACCTGCACCCGGACCGTATCGCTCACATTACCGAACAGACGTGAATTTTTGAACAACGAGTCCACCCGGTCACCAGTCGCGTGACGCTGGAGGAACGCCACCTCGGCCGGCTGGCCGTTGCGACCAAAGACCTGGAACGGGATCTTGGCCGGCAACATCGGACGCGTACCCGTCGGACCACCCGTGAAGTTCGCGAGGGTGCGGAAGGTCTCGTCCACCACGGCTGTTTGCGCGACCGGACGCGCCGTCAGCGACGCATCAATAGTCGGCTGGAGCACTGGGGCCTGCGCAAAGTTGAACGGCGCACGCGGACCGAAGGCATCACCGGCCCAACGCAGACGCCAATCGCCACCCGGCGCGAACCCACCCGGCTCAAAGAGGCGCGAGCGCTCGTTGCCGTACACCGGCGCATTGGCATTCGTCACGCCCGTGTTGAGCGTGTCGGCCGGACCGCGCAGGATCCACCGAGCGCGTGCGGCACCGCCGCTGGTGCTCGGCGACGTCGGCGCGGTTTCGTTGGTCACCGTGGCCTGGAAGCCCGGGTACTGCAATGACCCTTCGAACGGACCCGTGTTCTGCACGAAGTCCGCTCCACGGAAGCGGTACATCACACCCGTGGTCGCACTGGTCGTGGAGATCGTGGAGAATGCCACGTACAGCGGCTTGCTGCTCGTGCCCGCCTCGGCGAGGACAAAGCCCGC
>JBEIVF010000134.1:0-5804 GCA_040374005.1 Gemmatimonadaceae bacterium
CCGTCACCGGCAACCCACCGAGGAATCCGGAGAGGGCATTGGCCGCGCCTTGCGCGAGCAGCTCACGATCGGGCGGGCTATGCCGACGGAGCGGGTCGAGGCGATCCACCGCTTGGAGCGAGAGCAACGTCTCGATGCTCGCGACGATCGCGATGGTCACGCCCACCATCCACGCCTCGGGCGTGACGAGTGAGGCCAGATCGGGGCGCGGCACCGCCGCGGCCAACGCACTGAACCCGCCGAGGGGGACCTCCACATAGTGCGTGGCATCCAACGCCAACGAGGGCACGGCGGCGAACACGGCCGCGAGCACCGAGGCGAGCAACACCACGACGAGGGCCGGCGAGAGCACCGCGATCTTCGCCATCGGTGTGTGCTTCCAGCCGTACAGGATCACCAACGAGAGGGCCGTCAGGACGGCGGGGCCCAACGCGAACATCGCGGGGATATCACCGAGGCTGCCGGTCACGCCCACGGCCACTGGCAACTGCTTCCACACGATCGTGATGCCGATGGCCGCCAACATCCCCTTGATCACCGCGGACGGGACCAGCGCAGCGTAGCGACCAGACTTCAGGACACCGAAGAGGATCTGCAGCACCCCCGCGATCATCGTCGCGGCGAGGAACTTCTCCAGACTCCCGAGCCGCTCGACCTCCATCAACACGATGGACGTGAGCCCAGCAGCAGGGCCCGTCACCGAGAGCGGCGAGCGACTGAGCAGCGAGACCACGATGCCCCCCACGACACCAGCGACCAAGCCACTGACGGGCGGCACGCCACAGGCGATGGCGATCCCCAAGCACAGCGGGAGCGCCACGAGGAACACGACGATGCCGGCGACGATGTCCTGTCGCGGGTACTTGAACATGGATCCTACGAACATCAGGGGCTCGGGTCGGAGGGGCAGGCCCGGGAGGCCTGAGGTTCGAAACGGCGGGATCCGAGGAATCCATCGCAAAAGCTACGTCACGGCACCATATTCCGTTGTCGATATTCGTCTGCACCTGCGCCGATCCCTGAGTGCCCGACCGCACATTCGATCGCTCCATCACTGAAGGTCCCCTCGGTCCCGCGGTGTGGAAGCTTGCGTGGCCGACGATGCTCACCAACATCATCGGTGGGTTGCAAGGCATCGTCGACCACGTCGCCGTCGGCCGCCTCGTCGGCTTCCAAGGCAACGCCGCCATCGGCGTGTCGTATCAGATCTGGATCATCATCATCGTGTTCATCTCCTCCCTGTTCACGGGGATGAGCGTGTTGGTCGCGCGTTTCGCGGGCGCCAACGAACGCGAGAAGGTGGAGCGTACCGTCTACCAAGCGTTCCTCACCGCGATGGCGCTCTCGCTGCTCGTGATGGCGCCGCTCGGCTACGTGCTCGCGCCGTCGCTCCTCGGCTTCGTGAACGCCGCGCCGGACGTGAAGGCCGAGGCGCTGCCGTTCTTGCGCGTGATGTTCTTGTTCAGCAGCGGCATGCTGATGTTCTTCATGCTGAGCGGCGCGCTCCGCTCCGCCGGCGACGCGCGCACGCCGATGGTCTTGGGCATCGTGATGACGGTGTTGAACATGATCCTCAACGTCGTCTTCATCCGCGGGCTCGGGCCGATCCCCGCGTTCGGCACGACGGGCGCGGCGATGGGCACCGTGATCGCGTCCGGCGCGGTGTCACTGTACGCGGTCGTGAAGTTATGGCGTGGGGGATGGGTGGTGCGCTTCCCGCACGGGCATGGTTTCGGCCCCGACTGGGACATCATCCGCTCGCTCTTCAAGTTCGGACTGCCCACAGGCATCCAAGGCATCGCCATGAACGTCGGCGGCCTCTTGATGCTCGCGTTCATCGGCTCGCTCCCGCAGAGCGCCGAAGCGCAGGCCGCGTTCGCGATCGGCTACTCGCAGCTCTTCTCCCTCATCACGTGGACGAGCGTCGGCCTGATGGGCGCGGCCGCCACGGTCGCGGGCCAGAATCTGGGGGCGGGTCACCCCGAGCGGGCCATCGAAGGCGTGGGCGTCGCGGCGCGCATCGGCGTCACCGGCGCGGCGCTCTTCGGCGTGTTCTTCTTCGTGATGCCGGAGCAATTGCTCGGCGTGTTCGGCGTGAACGAGCCCGCCGTCCTCTCCATCGGCACACAACTGCTCCGCGTCCTGTCCGTGTCGGGGTTGTTCATCGCGGGCGCGCTGACGTTCACGGGCGGCCTGCAGGGCACAGGCGACACGAAGAGTCCGCTGTACATCTCCATCGTCTCGCAGGTGGTGCTGCCGCTCGGCCTCTGTTTCACCTGGCAGCAGTTCGCCGCCTTGACCCCCCTCGTGATCTGGATCGCGATCCTCGTGGGGCATGTCTCGCGCTGTGGCTTGAGCATGGTGCGGTTCCGCCAGGGGAAGTGGCGGCACATCGTGGTGGACTTCCACTCGGCCAAGCGCTGAGCTCCGAGCGATGAGCACCGTGCACAACTTCTCCGCCGGTCCGGGCGCGCTCCCACCCGTGGTGCGGCACCGGTTGATGGACGAGTTCGCCCGCGGGAGCAACCAACTTCCCGCGATCGTCGAAGTGAGTCACCGCGGCGCGCGGTTCCTGGACATCGCCGCGCGCCTCCAGGCGGCGCTGCGGCGGCATCTGCAACTGCCCGACACCCACGAGATCCTGCTGATGTCGGGTGGGGCGCAGTTGCAGTTCGCGCTGTTGCCCATGAACCTCGCGGCCGACACGCGCGCGGCGTACCTCGAGACCGGACACTGGAGTCGACTGGCGATCCGCCAGGCCGGCAGCAGTGCGCGCATCGATACCGTGGGCTCGAGCGCGGCCGATGGGTTCCGATCGCTCCCCGCGGTGGCGCCACTCGCGCCGGACACCGCCTACCTGCACTACTGCGGCAATGAGACGGCCAACGGCGTGCAGTTCGCGGCGCCGCCGGTCGCGGATGTGCCGCGGGTCGCCGATCTCTCCAGCGAGATCCTCTCGCGGCCCTACCCGTACGAACGGCTCGGTGCGTTCTACGCCAGTGCGCAGAAGAACCTCGGCATCGCCGGATTGACAGTGGTAGTGGTGCGCCGCGATCTGCTGGCGCGCGCGCCGAATACGTTGCCGCCCTTCCTCAGCTACCGCTCGTGGGCCGCCCAGGCGCCGATGCCCAACACCCCGTGCTCCATCGCGTGGTTCGCGACGCTGGCGATGTTGGAGTGGCTGGACGGCGAAGGCGGCGTGCCAGCGGTCGCCGCCCACAACGCCGCCAAGGCGGCCCTACTCTACACGGCGCTCGACCGGTCGTCCCTCTACGTGAACGACGTGGCGCCGGCCGCGCGCTCCTTGATGAACGTCGTGTTCCAGCTCCGCGACCCCGCACGCGAAGCGGCCTTCCTCGCCGCCGCATCGGCGGAGGGGTTCGTCGGGCTTGAGGGGCACCGCGCCGTGGGCGGCCTGCGCGCGAGTCTCTACAACGCCGTGCCACTGGCGGCGGTCGAGGCCTTGGTCGCCTTCCTCGCGGAGTTCGAACGGCGGTCCTGAGACAGCGAGGCGCCCCCCGCCTTGACTCGGGGCCGCCCCCGTATAACCTTTCATCCGGATATACGGATGAAAGCCCCCGCCCTCTTTGACCGCCTGTCGGCCCTCGCCGACCCGATCCGCGCCCGCATCTTGCTGGTCGTGGAGCCGCGGGAGCTGACCGTCACCGAGCTTAAGGACGTGCTGCAGCTTCCGCAGTCGACGGTGAGCCGGCATCTCAAGGTGCTGGTGGAGTCGGGCTGGCTCACCGCGCGCGAGGAAGGCACGTCCAATCGGTATCGCCTCGAGACGCGGTCGCTCGATGCCGCGGGGCGAAGACTCTGGACGGCCGTGCGCGAAGAGGCCGAGTCGCATCCGGCCGCCGTGCGTGATGCGCAGCGGGTGAAGGCGGTGCTCGACGAACGGCACACCCGCTCGCAAGCGTTCTTCGCCTCGGCAGGCGCGCAGTGGGACAAGATGCGCACGGAGCTGTTCGGCGCCCGCGCCGAGTTGTTCGCGCTGGCGGGCTTCGTCGACGACTCGCAGACCGTCGGCGATCTCGGCTGCGGCACCGGGGCGCTCGCGGAAGTGCTCGCGCCGTTCGTCGGTCAGGTGATCGCCGTTGACGAATCCGCCGCGATGCTGAAAGCCGCCCGCGCGCGTCTCGCGCCGTTCACCAATGTCGATGTGCGCCGCGGCACGCTTGAGGCGCTCCCGATCGACGACGGCACGCTCCACGTGGCGGTGGTCACCCTGGTGCTCGCCTATGTGGCTGAGCCCGCCGCGGTGCTGCGCGAGATCCGTCGCACGCTGTGCCCGCAGCGCGGTCGCGTCATCGTCGTGGACATGCTCCCGCATGACCGCGTCGAGTATCAACAGACGATGGGGCACGTTCACTTGGGCTTCGCCGTTGACGATGTACAGCGGTGGAGCAGTGCCGCTGGGTTCACCACGTTCCGCCATCACCAGTTACCACCTGTCCCACAGGCGAAGGGGCCTACGTTGTTCGCCGCTGTTCTCAGCACCTGATCACCCTTCACTCCACACTTAGGATCATGACTGCTACACTCGCACTACATCCGTTCGACGCGGTGAAGGCCACCGGCCGCCCCGCGTTCAAGGTCGCCGACATCGCCCTCGCCGAGTGGGGCCGCAAGGAGATCCGCCTCGCCGAGTTCGAGATGCCGGGGTTGATGGCGCTCCGCTCGGAGTTCGGTGCACAGCAGCCGCTCGCCGGCGCGCGCATCATGGGCTCGTTGCACATGACCGTGCAGACGGCCGTGCTCATCGAGACGCTCACGGCGCTCGGCGCTGATGTGCGCTGGGTGTCATGCAACATCTTCTCGACCCAGGACCACGCGGCCGCCGCGGTGGCCGTGGGCCCCGAAGGGACTGCCGAGCACCCGCGCGGCACGCCGGTGTTCGCGTGGAAGGGCGAGACGCTCGAGGAGTACTGGTGGTGCACCGAGCAGGCGCTGATGTGGCCGGACGGCGCGGGCCCGAACCTCATCCTCGATGACGGCGGCGACGCGACCATGCTGGTGCACAAGGGCACCGAGTACGAGAAGGCGGGCAAGGTGCCAGCGTTCGACGCGGCCAATGAGCCGGAAGAGTGGGGCGTGATCCTCGAGTTGCTCCGCACCACGCTCACGCAGGATCACGCTGCGGCCGCGGTGGCCGTTGGGCCGCACGGCACGGTGGAGCAGCCCAAGGGCACGCCGGTGTTTGCGTGGAAAGGTGAGACGCTCGAGGAATACTGGTGGTGCACCGAGCAGGCGCTGATGTGGAGCGACGGCACGGGTCCGAACCTGTTGCTTGATGATGGTGGCGACGCCACGCTGCTCGTGCACAAGGGCACCGAGTACGAGAAGAGCGGCGTGATCCCGGGCTTCGACAGCGACAACGAGCCGGAAGAGTGGGGTGTGATTCTCGACCTGCTGCGCGCCGAACAGGCGAAGAACCCGGGCCGTTGGACGAAGGTGCTGGCCGGCATCCGTGGCGTGAGCGAAGAGACGACCACGGGCGTGCATCGGTTGTACGAGATGGAGCGCGCCGGCACGCTGGCCTTCCCGGCCATCAACGTGAACGATGCCGTCACCAAGTCGAAGTTCGACAACCTGTACGGCTGCCGTCACAGCATCATCGACGGGCTCAATCGCGCGACCGACGTCATGCTTGCCGGCAAGATCGCCGTCGTGATGGGCTACGGTGACGTGGGCAAGGGCTGTGCACAGGCGCTCAAGGGACAGGGCGCGCGCGTGATCATCACCGAGATCGATCCCATCTGCGCATTGCAGGCGGCGCTCGAAGGGTATCAGGTGACGAC
>JBEIVF010000219.1:0-3164 GCA_040374005.1 Gemmatimonadaceae bacterium
CCAACGGCCATTCGGTGGTGCACTGCGCACAGCCCGCCTCACCGCGGAGGAGCGTGCCCGCGGCCGCTTCGTCCGCGCGCACCACGAGCGGCATGCGCGATACGCCGCAGGGGCAGATGAACCGTTCGGCGAGGGCGAGCTCCATCAGGGATCGCTCCGACGTGCCGCGTGCAGCAGCCACGCTCCGATCCCGGCCACGCGCGCCACCCCACTAGCGGCGAACGGACCGATCGTGCGACCGAGTGACGCGGCGCTCTGGTACGCGCCTAACGCCGCCCCGCGCTGGGTGGGCGGCGCCGCGCGGGCCACGAGGCCGCTCACACTGGGCAAGAAGCACGCACTGCCGATCCCGAGCAGCGTGAGCGCGACCACCATGGGCGCGCGTGACGTGCTCACCGGCAGCACGGCCAGCGCCACGGCGACGGCACAGGACCCGAACAAGGCGAGGCGCCGCTCGCCGAGGCGCCGCGTGAGCGCGCCGATCGCGCCACCCTGGATGAGCGCCGAGAGCAGTCCGATGTACGCGTAGTACGCCCCGAGCTCGCGGGGACCGACGCCCAGCGACGCATCGGCCCAGAGCGCGAAGGTGGAGAGCAACACGGCGGTGGCCGCGATGACGACGAACGCCGCCCACAGGGGCGTGCGCATGGCCGGGATCCGCAGGAGCGCCATGAACGCGCCACGGCCACCGCCGCCGACGCGGCGATGCGCCGGGGCGAGCGACTCCTTCACGAGCACCGCGGTGAGCACGAAGGCCAGCGCCGAGAATGCGGAGGCCGTGTACGCCACGCGTGCGAAGCCGGCGGGATCGTCACCGGCGCCCGCGATGAACCCGCCGAGTGCCGGGCCGATGATGAAGCCGATGCCGAAGGCGGAGCCCAGCAGTCCGAGATACTTGGGTCGCGTGCGCTCGTCGGCGATGTCGGCGACGTACGCGAAGGCCGTGGAGATGTTGCCCGCCGCGATGCCGCTCACGAACCGGGAGAGTCCGAGCAGGATCTCGGTATCGGCGACCGAGAGGAGGAGCGACGCGACCACATTGGCGACGAGCGTCACCAAGAGGACCGGGCGGCGGCCGATGCGGTCCGAGAGCATGCCCCAGAGCGGCGCGCCGAGCAACTGGCCGACGGAGTAGAGCCCGAGGAGGAAGATGACTGCCGCGGGATCGATCCCGATGCGCGTGGCGAAGAACGGGAAGACCGGGATGATCATCCCGAACCCGATCAGGTCGATGAGGACAACGAGGTAGAGCGCAGCGATCGCGCCGCGTGGTGCTGCGGACGGAGCGTCGGGCGTGCTCGTCACGTGTGCGACAGACGCAGCTCGTCGATGTTCACGGCGTCACCACGCGTCAACGCCCAGAGGACGGCATCGGCCACGGACTCGGGTGCCAACATGCCGGAGCGCGGTGTGAAGCCGGGCCGCGTGTCGGGCGCGATGGGATCCCACAGTGGGGTGTCGGTGGGACCCGGCGAGATGAGCGTGGTCCGTACGCCGGTGCCCTTCAGTTCTTGGCGCACGACTTCGTGCAACGCACGCGCGCCGTACTTGGTCGCGGCATACAGCCCGTTCTCGGCGAACGTCGTGCGATCAGCGACCGAGCCGATGGTGATGACGTGCCCGGTGCCGGCCGCTCGCATGGCGGGGAGGACGGAGCGCAGCAGGCGGAACGGCGCGGCCACGTTGAGCGCGAGCATCGCATCGATGGTCGCGTCGTCGGTGGCCGTGACGGGTGCCAGCGTGAAGATGCCGGCATTGTTGATGAGCACTTCGATGGGCCCGCCCAACCGCTCGGGCGCCTCGGCCGCGAGCCGCGCGACGGCTGCGGCATCCGCGAGATCAGCAGGATGGGCCTGGGCATTGGCGAGCGACGCGGCCATCTCCTGCAGTGGGCCGGCGCTCCGCGCCACGAGCACGGTGTGGGCGCCCGCGGCGGCGACGACGCGCGCCACGGCGGCGCCGATCCCACGCGACGCCCCCGTGACGAGGATCCGACGCCCGTGCAGGATCACCGTCCGTACGAGTGGGCCAATCGCAGGAACTCATCGCGGGTCATCGCGTCGTCGCGGAATGAGCCGCGCAGCGCCGACGTGATGGTGGACGAGTTCTGCTTCTCCACGCCGCGCATCATCATGCACATGTGGTGCGCTTCGATGACGACGCCCACGCCGGCCGGCTGGAGGACTTCCTCGATGGCCGCGGCGACCTGCTCGGTGAGCCGCTCCTGCACCTGCAACCGGCGTGCGAACACTTCGACGATCCGCGGGAGCTTGGACAGCCCGACGATGCGCCCGTTGGGGATGTACGCGATGTGCGCCTTCCCGAAGAACGGCAGCATGTGATGCTCGCACATCGAGTAGAGCTCGATGTCGCGGACCATCACCATCGAATGATGCGCTTCCTCGAAGACGGCGTCGCCCACCACGTCGGCGACCGACATGTGGTAGCCGCGGGTGAGCCACCGCATGGACTTGGCCACGCGGCTCGGCGTCTTGAGGAGTCCTTCGCGCTGCGGGTCCTCCCCGATCAGCTCGAGCTCACGGCGGATGACGTTCTCGAACTCGAGCTGACGCTCGTCGTCCGCCAATTGCGCTTCGAATTCGTCGGCATTCACGATGCGGACACTCTCAGTCGCCTTCATATTCGACATAGTTATTCTCCGTCTCCCAGAGCCGCAGGCGCGTGAGCGCTGCCGGAGCCACGAGTGGCGCGATCTCACGCCAGCAGGCGACCACGAGGTTCTCCGACGTCGGATTGGCCCCCGCGAGGAAGGGGACGTCCACGTTCAGGTTCCGGTGGTCGAGTTGGTCGATGACCGTGGACTCGACGACCGTCTTCAGATGCCCTAGATCCATCACGTACCCCGAGCGCGGATCGATGGGACCGGTCACGGAGACCTCGAGCACATAATTGTGCCCGTGCCAGTTCGGGTGGTTACACTTCCCGAACAGCGCCGTGTTCTCCTCGTCGGAGAGCGCGGGGTTGTGCACCCGGTGGGCCGCATTGAAGCGGAGCCGGCGGGTGACGGTGACGATCGCCATGGTCAGGTCGGTTAGGGACTACTGAGGCGAACGAGGGGAACCGGTCGGCGCGTTCCCGGACGGGAGAGACAGAGACGCGAAGGCCCCGCCAAACGGACGGGGCCAACGCGACCTACTGGAACG
>JBEIVF010000043.1:0-11387 GCA_040374005.1 Gemmatimonadaceae bacterium
AGCGTCTTCGGATCGACCGCCGACATCACGAGATCACTGGCGCCCGTATCGTCGTCACCCTTCAACACCTGCTTCCACGTCGCGCCGCCGTCCGTCGTCTTGTAGACGCCGCGGTCGCCGCCCGGGCCGAACAACGGACCCGTTGCCGCGACGAGCACGACGTTGTTGTTGGTCGGGTCGATCACGATGCGATGGATGGCGCTGCTCTTGGGCAGCCCCATGTGCGCGAACGTCTTGCCGCCGTCGGTGGACTTCCACACGCCGCTACCGAACGAGATCGACTGCCGATTGTTCGACTCACCGGTGCCGACCCACAGCAAGTCCGGATTGGTCTGCGAGATCGTCACGTCGCCGATCGACATCAAGCCCTTGTCTTGGAACAGCGGCTCGAACGTGGCGCCATTGGACGTCGTCTTCCACACGCCGCCGTGCGCGGTGCCCACGTAGAACACCGCGGGATTGCGCTCGTACACCGCGAGGTCGGCGATGCGGCCCGACATCACGACCGGCCCGATCGACCGGAAGTGCAGCCGCTCGAACTCCTCGGCCACTGGGATCGTCGGCGTTTGGGCGCCGAGGGGAAGGAGCGCAGCGGTGGTGGCGAGAGCGGCCAGCCAGTGCGATGCGCGGAGCGAACGGACCATAGTGCCTCCGAAGGGGCGTGACGAACGGGGGGTGCGAACTGAGGGGACGGAAAAACGGACCTGAAATGGCTGGTGCCTATGATAGGGCGCCGGGCAACCTTTCGCTACGGCTACGGGGCGCCGGATGTTGGGCTGGCTTGCGCGGGTGGCCGGGGCGGGGTTCGATTGTCCTCCACCCTCTCGCCCTTAGGCCTATGTCCCGACTCGTGTCCGTTGGCGCCATCGCGCTGCTGGCCATCTCCTGCTCGAAGACCGTCACGACCGTCACCTCGGAGGACCAGACGAGCGGGACCGACGCCCTCCTCATCGCCGTCTCGCCCGTAAACGACGTGGTCGTCTGGGCCTCGGGCAGCAAGGGCACGTGGATCCGCACCACCAACGGCGGCGGCACGTGGGTCACCGGCCAGGTGGCGGGCGCCGAGTCGCTGCAGTTCCGCGATGTGCACGCCGTGGACTCGCTGACGGCCTACCTGCTGAGCATCGGCAACGGCCCCGACTCGCGGATCTACAAGACCACCGACGGCGGCACCTCGTGGGCGCTGCAGTTCACCAACCCCGACTCGGCGGCCTTCTTCGACTGCTTCGATTTTTGGGATGCGCAGCGCGGTATCGCCATCAGCGACGCCGTGAACGGCGAGACCGTGATGATCACCACGGCCGATGGTGGCTCCACCTGGACGCGCACCCCGGCCGCTGATCTCCCGCCCGCGCTCGAGGGTGAAGGCAGCTTTGCCGCGAGCGGCACCTGCGTGATCGCGCGTCCCGGCGGCAAGGCATGGGTGAGCACCAAGGGCCGCGTGCTGATGACGTCGAACTACGGGAATAAGTGGTCGGTGACCGATCTCCCGATCACCCACGGCGGCGCGGCGGGCATCTTCTCGCTCGCATTCCGCGACGCGCAGTTCGGCGCGGCGTTCGCGGCGGATGGCGCTGCGGAACCGAAGGCCACGGACACGTTGCTCGTGGTGAGCGTCGATGGTGGCGTGACGTGGGCCCCGCGGCCGAATCCGCCGCTCAAGAGCGGTGCGTGGGCCGGCGCACACATCCCGGGGCTGCGTCGCTCCACGCTGATGGCGGTGGGGCCGTCGGGTGCGGTGTGGTCCGCGGATGATGGCATGACGTGGAATACCATCGACACGCTGAACTACTGGGGGCTAGGGGCGTTGGGACCGGGGCAGATCTGGGCGGTGGGGCGCGAAGGGCGCGTCACCAAGATCACCTTACAGGTGAAGTAGCACGAAAACTTCAGTAGCACGAGTAGCACGAGAGGCACGAGAAGCACGAAAAAGGGGGCCGCGGAGATCTTGTCTCCCCGGGCCCCCGTGCTTCTCGTGCCACTCGTGCCTCTCGTGCTACTGCTTCAACGTGACAACGTTGAAGCTCTGTGGCTCTCCCAGCTTGGTCTCGTTGTCGCCATCGACGCGGACCAACGTCGCCGTATACCGCCCCGCGCCGAGCAACGGCCCACCTGCGCCGAACCCACCGCGGCCACCGCCGAATCCGCCCGGCGCTCCTGCACCACCACGACCACCCGCACCCGGCGCACCCGCCGCTGCCACCGGCGGCGGCGGAACATCACCGCGGAAATTCCACACGAAGCTCTTGAGTCCCGCCGTGCGCTCCAAGTCCACCGAACGCACCACCTTGCCCGTGTCGTCGGCAATGCGGAGCACGTACTTGGCAGCGCCCACCGGCGCTTCCTTCACGTGATAGCGGATCACCGCGCCCACCGGCGGGTTCGGCGTCGACCAATTGCCCGCGAGCGGACCCACGCCCGCTGAGCCCGCCGGAGCGAGGCCCGTCGGATTGAAGTTCACGGCATCCGCGAGCGGCAACAACGCCGCCGGCGCGTTCAACGCCGCCGTGTTCATGCCGCGCAGTGGCGAGTAGTCGTCGAGCACGTAGAAGCCGCGCCCGAAGGTGCCGAGCACGAGCGCATTGCTCTTGCGGTGCACCGCCATGTCACGCACCTGCGTGGGGGGCAGGCCACCCTTGAGCTGCACCCACTCCTTGCCGCCGTCCGCCGAGGTGAATACGCCGAACTCGGTACCGGCGAACAGGAGATCACCGTTCTCGTGGTCCTGGATCACCGACCACACATCGTGCTTGGGTGGCAGGTTGCCCGTGATGTTGGTCCACGTGCGGCCGCGATCCGTGCTCTTCACGATGTACGGCTTGTAGTCGCCGCGGAACCAATTGTTGAGCGACACGAACACCGTGTTGGCGTCACGCGGCGACGGGAACACGTCGGTCACATACGTCCACTTCGGCACGTTGGGGAACGTGTCGATGCGGCGCCAATTCTTGCCACCGTCTTCGGTGACCTGCACCAAGCCATCGTCAGTGCCCACCCAGATCAAGCCTTCGAGCAGCGGCGATTCGTCGATGCTCACCACATTGGAGATCGGCGTCGTGGACGTGTTGCGCGCCACCGAGCCCGCGGGCCAGATCTTGCCCATGATCGGCACGGTGTCCACGTCGATGTTGCGCGAGAGATCGGGGCTGATGCGCACCCAGCTGTCGCCGCGATTGTCGGAGCGATACACATAGTTGCTCGCCCAGTACAACCGCGTCGGTGAGTGCGGGCTCACGATGTACGGCGCGTCCCAGTTCACCCGCTCGCGCGCCGGGCCCGCATTACCGCGCCCACCGCCACCCGGCGGACCCGCCGGCGGCGTGGCCGGCGCATCGTCATCATCACCCGCCTGGATCGGCACGCGCGGACGAATGCTGCGCGACACACCCGTGCGCAGATCCAACCGCGAAATGCCACCGCTCTGCGACGTGGCGAAGATGATGTTCTCATCGTCCGGCGCGCCACGCGACTGGAAGCCGTCACCGCCCGCGACAATGAACCAGTCACTGGTGCGAATGCCCCAGCGGTTGGTCGTGCGCGACGGCCCACACATCGAGAAGTTGTCCTGCGTCCCACCGCACACGCGGTAGAACGGCGTCGCATCCGACACCGACACGCGGTAGTACTGCGTGATCGGGAGATTCGTGAAGAAGCGCCACGTGCGGCCACCGTCGTAGGTCTCGTACAGGCCACCGTCGTTACCGATCAACATGTGGTTCTGGTCGAGCGGATCGAACGCCATCGCGTGGTGATCCACGTGCACGCCCGTCTGCTCCCAGCCCGCCGCGCCCCACGTCAGACCACCATCCGTGCTGCGCTCGAAGTTCACGTTGATCGAGTACAGCGTCTTCGCACGGAACGGGTCCACATACAGTTCGAAGTAGTACTGCGCCCCGCCGCCCCGGTACCAGTTCTCCTGCGGGGCCGCACCGGCCACCGCGCCGCGGCCACCACCACCGGCACCGCCGCCGGCCCCCGCACCGCCACGCCCACCGCCCACCGCCGAGCGACCGACCCGCGACCAGCTGCCACCGTCATCCTGCGAGCGGTAGAAGCCCGCCATGCCGCCGTTGGCGTCGACGATCGCGTACACCTCCGTCGGCGACACCTTGCCGTCGATCGCCAAGCCGATGCGACCGATATCCACGCTGCCCAAGCCGAGCTCGAGCTTCTTCCACGACTGTCCCGCGTCGGTGGACTTGTACAAGCCACCTTCCGGGCCACCGCCGATCATCTGCCCGACCTGCCGACGACGCTGATAGGCGCTGGCGTAGAGCACGTCCGGGTTCTTCGGATCGCGCACCATCTGATCCATGCCCGTGTTGTCGCTCACGTGCAGCACGCGGCGCCACGTCTTGCCGCCATCCGTGGTGCGGTACATGCCGCGCTCGCCGCCCGCCGAGAAGAGCGGCCCCTGCGAGGCCACCAACACCACATCGCTGTTGCGCGGGTCGATCGAGATGCTGCCGATGTGCTCGGACAGCTCCAATCCCACGCGCGTCCACGTCTTGCCCGCGTCGGTGCTCTTATAGAGACCGTCGCCGAAGTGCGCCGACCGCTGGCTGGTGTTCTCGCCCGTGCCCAACCACAGCACGTTGGAGTTCTTGGGATCGATCACGATGCAACACAGCGTGAACGCGCCGTTGTTGTCGAAGATCGGCGTGAAGGTCATGCCGCGATTCTCGGTCTTCCACAAGCCACCGAACGCGCTGGCCACATACCAGATGCTGGTGTTGTTGGGATCGATCGCGATGTCCTGCACGCGGCCGGTGACGAGTCCGGGGCCGAGCGTGCGGAACGCCATCGGCTCCAGGAGGTCGGCGGTGAGTCGGGGGGCGGGCGCGTTCTGCGCGCCGACACCGGTGGCGGACGCGAGCGCCAACAGCGCGCCCGCCGCGACCAGGGAAAGTCGGGTCATTGCCAATGAGGGGTGATGGGGTGGGTGGAACCCATCCCGATAGAGTACCGCGCGCCATCGCGGGCGGCAAGCATTCCCGCCTTGAGGTGGCCCGTGCGCGGCGGTAGCATCCTGTGCTGGCCACTTCTTCCCGAGACTGCCCCGATGAGCGACGCCGTCAAACACGTCTGGTCCGAGATCCCCCTCGAGACCGTCACCCCCGTCATCGACCGGAAGCTGGTGACCCTCGACCGGTTGATGCTGGCACAGGTCTTCCTCAAGAAGGGCGCCGTCGTGCCGGCCCACGACCACCACAACGAGCAGGGCACCTACATCCTCTCCGGGTGCCTCCGCTTTTGGATCGGTGAACATGCCGATAATCCCGGGGACACCTACGTGGACATCAAGGCCGGCGAGGTCCTGATGATCCCCGGTGGCGTCCGGCATCGCGCCGAAGCGCTCGAAGACACGCTCGATCTCGACGTCTTCACACCGCCGCGCGCCGACTGGCTCAACCACACCGACTCGTACTTCCAGAACGAGAAGAAGTAGCCGTGGATCTCGGACTCTCGGGCAAAGTCGCCCTCGTCTGCGGCGCGAGCCGCGGGATCGGCTTCGCGGCCGCTCAGCACTTTGCTCGGGAGGGCGCGTCGGTCGTCCTCGTGGCACGCAACGCTGAGGCGCTGGCGCACGCCGCCGAACGCCTCATCCCCACGGGTGCTGATGTGCGCACCATCGCCGCCGACCTCAGCACGACGGCGGGCATCGCCCACGTCGTGAACCAGGTGCCGCGCGTGGATGTGCTCGTCACCAACACTGGCGGCCCCACGCCCGGGCCCGCGCTCTCCCACGACTGGGCGGCGTGGACCACCGCCGGCGATCTGCTCCTCCGCTCCGCCGTCGAGCTCACTCGCGCCTACGTGCCCGCCATGCGGGAGCGCCGCTGGGGCCGCGTCATCGGCATCACCTCGATGGCCGTCAAGCAGCCCGTCAATTCGCTCGTGCTCTCCAACGCGTTCCGCGCGGCCGTCACGGGGTACTTCCGGACCCTCGCCGACGAAGTGGCCGTGGACGGCGTGACGGTCAACACGGTCCTCCCCGGCTACACCGAGACCGAGCGCCTCGAAGAGCTCGCCGCCGCCACCAGCGCCCGCACCGGCGCCACCCGCGACAGCGTCTACGAGGGGTGGAAGCGTATCACTCCAGCGGGCCGACTCGGCACCCCCGACGAACTGGGCGCCGTGGTCGCATTCCTCGCCTCGGTGCCGGCCGGCTTCATCACCGGCCAAGCCATTCTCGCGGACGGCGGTGCCGTGCGCTCCCTGCTGTAGCACTCTCCCGTACCGACCCATGAAGATCGCCGAGACCGAGTGGATCTGGAAGAACGGATCCTACATCAAGTGGCACGACGCGCAGGTCCATCTGTTGTCGCACTCCCTGCAGTTCGGGTCGGCGATCTTCGAGGGCATCCGTGCCTACGAGACGGCGCGCGGCCCAGCCGTGTTCCGCCTGCGCGAACACCTGCTCCGGATGCACAACTCGTGTCGCATCTACCGGATGGAGCACGAGTACTCCATCGACCAGTTGGTCGAGGCTACGCGCGAGACGGTGGCCAAGAACAACGTCAACGAGTGCTACATCCGTCCGATGGTCGTGCGCGGGTACGGCGCGGCCGGCATGGTGCCGTTCGAGTCGCCCATCGAGGTGTACATCCCCGTGTGGCCATGGGGCACCTACTTGGGTGCTGATGCCCTCACCAAGGGCGTCGACGCCTGCATCGCGACGTGGCACCGCATGGCGCCGAACACCACACCGGCCGTGGCCAAGATCGCGGGCAACTACCTGGGAGGGCAGCTCATCAAGATGGAAGCCCTCCGCAACGGCTACGACGAAGGGCTCGCACTCGGCCCCGATGGCATGCTCAGCGAGGGTTCCGGACAGAACGTGTTCCTCGTGCGTGATGGCGTGCTGTACACGCCGCCGGTCGACGGCACGCTGCTGCCGGGCATCACGCGGACGTCGGTGATCGCGTTGGCGGAAGAAGCGGGCATCCGTGTGGTGGAGCAGATGATGCCGCGCGAGGCGTTGCACACGGCCGACGAAGTGTTCATCACGGGCACCGCCTCCGAAGTGACGCCGGTGCGCAGCGTCGATCGCATCCCGGTCGGCGCTGGTGTACCGGGCCCCATCACGCTCGACCTGCAGCGCCGATACCTTGATGCTGTGCACGGCCGCGACGGTGATCCGCGCGGCTGGCTCACCTACTGCCGCTGATCCCCACGGGAGTTCTGCCATGCCAGGTCGTCCCCACGTTGCCCCGCGCCGCTACGAGCGGCTCACCACGCCACTCGTCCGCGAGCACGGGGTGTTGCGCCCCGCGACGTGGGACGAGGCCTTGGACCGCGCCGCGGCGGGGTTCCAACGCGCCATCGCGGCGCACGGCCCCAATACGGTGGGCACGTTCAGCTGCTCCAAGAGCACCAACGAGGTCAACTTCCTCGCGGCCAAGCTGAGCCGACAGGTCTTCGGCACCAACAACATCGATAGTTGTAATCGAACGTGACACGCCCCTAGCGTCGTCGGTCTGGCGACGGTCTTCGGAGCAGGCGGTGGAACGAACTCCTACCGCGAAGTGGAGGACGCCGATGTGGTGTTCCTCTGGGGCTCCAATGCGCGCGAAGCGCACCCCATCTGGTTCCATCACCTGTTGAAGGGGATCCGGAACAACGGCACGCGCTTGTACGTGATGGACCCGCGTCGCACGGCCAGTGCGCAGTGGGCCGATCGCTGGCTCGGGCTGCGCGTGGGCAGCGACATCGCCCTCGCCAACGCGATGGCGCACGAGATCATCCACGCGGGCTTGGCGCACAAGGAGTTCATCGCCAACGCCACCGAGGGGTTCGCCGACTACGCGGCCGCCGTCGAGCGCTATTCGCCCGAGGCCGTCGAAGAAACGACCGGGATCCCCGCCGATGTGATCCGCGAGGCGGCGCACGCGTTCGCCAATGCCAAGCGGGCCATGATCTGCTGGACACTGGGCATCACCGAGCACCACAACGCGGTCGACAACGTCCTCGCGCTGATCAACCTGTGTTTGCTCACGGGACACATCGGCCGCTGGGGCTCGGGCTGCAATCCACTGCGCGGGCAGAACAACGTGCAGGGCGGCGGCGACATGGGGGCCATCCCCAACAAGCTCGCCGGATTCCAGGACATCGAGCTCGATGCCACGGCGCGAGGGCGCTTCGAAGCCGCGTGGGGACGCCCCATCCAGCCCAAGTACGGCAAGAACCTCACGCAGATGCTCAAGGCGATGGAGCACAAGGAGCTCACCGCCCTGTACGTGATCGGCGAGAACCCCGCGCAATCGGACGCGGACGCGACCCACGTGGTGCATCTGCTCGAGTCGCTGGACCACCTGGTGGTCCAAGAGATCTTCCTGACGAAGACCGCCCAGCTGGCTGACGTCGTGCTCCCCGCTGCCGCCACCTGGTGCGAAGGCGACGGCACGGTGACCAACAGTGAGCGCCGCGTGCAGCGCGTGCGCGCCGCGCGGCCCATCCCCGAGGGCGCGCGCGATGAGTTGTGGATCATCGCCCAGTTGGCACGTCGACTCGGCTACGACTGGCCCGAGCCCACGGCCGAGGATGTCTGGAACGAGTTCCGCGCCCTCGCCCCCGCGTTCGCCGGCGGCATGTCGTACGCGCGGCTCGCTGAGCACGACGGGCTCCAGTGGCCCTGCCCTGACGAGTCGCACCCCGGGTCACCCTTCTTGCACGAGCGCCTCTGGGCCACCCCACGCGAAGGGGCCGCCGCGCCGTTCTCCGTGGTCGAACACGTGGTGCCGTTCGAGCAGCGCGATCCGCAGTACCCGTACCTGCTCACCACCGGACGACGACTCGAGTCGTACAACACCGGCGTGCAGACGGCGGGCTACAGCTCGCCCCTGCATTCGCGCGAAACGCTCGACATCTCGCCGGAGGACGCGGCCACGCTCGGCGTCACCACGGGCGACGTGGTGCGCGTCTCCTCCCGCCGCGGCTCCGTCTTGGTGCCGGTCCACATCGACCGCGCCCTGCGCGAGAAACTCGTCTTCATGACCCTGCACTTCCCCGACGACGTGGCGACCAATCTGCTGACCATCGACGTGGCCGACCCCAAGTCGGGCACGGCCGAGTTCAAAGCGTGCGCCGTGCGGATCGAGCGGCACGAGCCCGCTGCCCTCAGCGCCGACTGACGGATGGACCTGCATCTCTCTACCGCCGAGCCCACCGCCGACGAGCGCGCCGCGATCGATGCGGTGCTCGGCGCCCCGCGCACGGCATGGGATGGCGGCGCACGCGGCGCCCACCGCGACTACCACACGGCCGAGGGGGGACGCGCCGCGCGCGATCAACGCCCCCTGCTCGTGCCCGCGTTGCACGCCGTGCAGTGGCGCACCGGATGGGTGAGTGAAGGGGCGCTCACCTACATCTGTCGTCGCTTGAGTGTGCCGCCCGCCGAAGCGTGGGGTGTAGTTTCCTTCTATGGGATGTTCGCGACAGCACCACGTCCGCTGCGTGTGTTGCATGTGTGCGAGGACGTCGTGTGTCGTGTGCGCGGCGGTCGTGAAGTGATCGACGCACTGACCGCGTCCTTCGGCCCCCCACTAGCGCACGAACCGCAAGCCCATCAACTTCATGTTGACCCACAGCGTCCGGCGTGGGTCTTGGCGCCGTGTGTCGGGATGTGTGATGCCGCGCCAGCCGCATTGATGACGGACGCAGGGAACACACCACGTGCTTGCTCACTCGGGCACGTGTCAGCGCCTTCTCTCCGCGCTATGCTCGCCGGGGACGTGCACGAAGGGGATGACGCTGAGCTCGCCGCAGTGCCGCAATCACCTGATGCGGCCCTGCGGCTTTTGCGTCGGGTGGGTACGGTGAGCGCCACGTCCGCAAGCGCGTACAGCAACGCGGGCGGATTCGCGGCATGGGAGCGCGCCCAACAGCTGGGCCCCGAGGGCGTGATCGCCGAGATCACCGCGTCCGGATTGCTCGGCCGCGGCGGGGCGGCGTTCCCCACGGGGCGCAAATGGGAGGCCGTGCGCACCCAGCCCGCGACGCCGCGCTACGTGGTGTGCAATGCCGACGAATCCGAGCCGGGCACGTTCAAGGATCGCGTGCTGCTCACGCACGATCCCTTCGCCATCGTCGAGGCCCTCATGATCGCGGCCTACGCCACCGGGAGCGAGCGGGCCTTCGTGTACCTGCGCGCTGAGTACCCGTTGGCGCATACGCGACTGGCCCACGCGATCAGCGAGACGCGGCAGCGCGGGCTGTTCCCGGCGGGCTTCGATATCGAGATCCGCGAGGGGGCCGGCGCGTACATCTGCGGTGAAGAGACGGCGCTGTTCGAGTCCATCGAAGGCAAGCGCGGCGAGCCGCGGTCCAAGCCACCGTTCCCGGTACAGGTGGGACTGTTCGGGAAGCCGACCTTGGTCAACAACGTCGAGACGCTGGCCAACATCCCTGACATCGTCCTCCACGGCGGTGCGGCGTATGCGGCCATCGGCACACCACAGAGCACCGGCACTCGGCTGTTCTGCCTGAGCGGCAATGTGCAGCGCCCGGGCGTGTACGAAGTGCCGCTGGGCACGACCCTCGGCGCGTTGCTGACGCTGGCCGGGGGCGTGCCGGCAGGGCGCACGCTGCAGGCCATCCTGTTGGGCGGCGCGGCCGGTGGTTTCGTGCGGGCCGACGAACTGGATCTGCGATTGACGCACGAAGACACGCGCGCTGCCGGCACCACGCTGGGTTCGGGCGTCGTCGTGGTCTTCGACGACACGGCTGATGTCCGCGACGCCGTGCTCCGCATCGCGGCCTTCTTCCGGCACGAGTCGTGCGGACAGTGCGTGCCGTGCCGGGTGGGGACGGTGCGCCAGGAAGAGGCGCTACACCGACTCGTGCGCGGTACGCCGCACGGTGGGGCCGCCACCGAGCTCGGATTCATCCGCGATGTGGGCGTCGCCATGCGCGACGCGTCCATCTGCGGGCTCGGGCAAACGGCCTACGCAGCTGTGGAATCCGCCATCGAGCGACTCAAGCTCTTCGAGGAGCGCGTATGACTCCGTTGGTCCAGATCGGCCGGCCGTCGGTGACGCCGCGCCCGACGCTCACGCTCCAGATCGACGGGCACGAGGTGTTCGCGCCCGAGGGAGCGACGATCCTGCAGGCCGCGCGCACGCTGGGCATCGAGGTTCCCACGCTCTGCTATCTCGAGACGCTCAAGCCGGCCAATGTGTGCCGGCTGTGCGTGGTCGAAGTGGACGGCAATCGCGCCCTCGTACCGGCCTGCTCCCGCGCCATCGAGGCGGGGATGGTCGTGCACACCCAGAGCCCGCGGGTGCGCCACGCGCGGCGCTTGGTGCTTGAGCTGCTCGCCTCGTCGGTGGACCTCAGCACCGCGCCAACGCTCACGCCGATGTTGGCCGAGTACGGGTGCGAGCCCG
>JBEIVF010000091.1:0-7655 GCA_040374005.1 Gemmatimonadaceae bacterium
ACGAGGTGCATCAGCCGTTCGTCGGGCAGCCCGTCGACGAGGACGGCCTCGTCCACGTGCACCAGCACGATCTCCCCGATGATGTACGAGGCCGCACCGGGGCCGTCGCCGTGCGGCACGATCTGATGGAGACGGCACTCGAGCGCCACTGGGCTCTCGGCGATGCGCGGTGGGCCGACGAGCGTGCTGGCGACCGGCGTGAAGCCGACGGTGGTGAGCTCATCGACCCCCGCTGGATACGCGAACGACGCGTCGTTGATGCGCGCGGCGATGGACTGCGTCGCGGCGCAAATGACGTACTCACGCGTAGCGAGGATGTTGGCGAGGGTGTGCTTGCCGTGGCCGTGCCGATCACGCGTGGCCGAGAAGACGCACGACCACGGAGCGCTCCCGCCGGGCGCGAAGAACGAGAACGGGGCGAGATTCCCTCGCCCCGCGTCGTCCATCGTGCTCACCACGGCGATGGGCCGTGGGGCGATCAGCCGCGTGAGCAGCCGCGCCCGTTCCGGCGGCGTGAGCGCCGAAGGGTCGAACGTGGCCACGCGGTCAGCTGGTGGGCGGATTGAAGGCCGCATGCTGGCCTTCGACCCAACTCTTGTGGTAGTCGCGATCCTCGAACTGCACGACTGCCCGCGCGATGTGCAGCGGTTTGAACGAGTCCATCATGACGGCGATCTCGTTCGTGTGCGTGGCGCCGATGGAGGCCTCGGCGCGCCCCGGATGCGGGCCATGCGGCAAGCCATCCGGATGATGCGTGATGGACCCGTACTCGATGCCCTTACGGCTCATGAACTCACTCGAGGCATAGAACAGCACTTCGTCGGAGTCCACATTGCTGTGGTTGTAGGGCGCCGGGATCGCGTTCTTGTCGAAGTCGTACGGCCGCGGGCAGAACGAACAGATGACGAAGCCATCGCCCTGGAACGTCTGGTGCACCGGCGGCGGCTGATGGATGCGCCCCACGATGGGCTCGAAGTCATGGATGTTGAAGGCCCACGGATAGAAGTACCCATCCCAGCCGACGACATCGAATGGGTGGTGATCGAGCACCAGCTCGTTGATCGCATCGTACTGCTTGACGAGGATCGAGAACTCCCCCTTCTGGTCCACGGGGGCGAGGCGGGCGGGGCGACGGATGTCGCGTTCGCAATAGGGCGCGCCTTCGAGCATCTGCCCGTACTCATTGCGATAGCGCGACGGCGAGCGCACATGCCCGCGGCTCTCCATCACCAGCAACTTGGTCTGCCCCGCCGCCGGATCGAGCTGCCAGCGGTGCGTGATGTTGCGGTGGATGACGACGTAGTCGCCGCTCCGGTACGGGAGTTCGCCGAACACCGTCTCGAGGACGCCGGACCCTTCGACGACGTACACGACCTCATCGGCCTGCGAGTTCCGATAGAAATGCGTATCGGTGACCGTCGGTTGCACGTACCACATGCTGATGTCGCTGTTGAACAACAACGGCGTGCGGTCCAGCGTCGCGCTCGCAGCCAGTGGCATCCGCGACGTGAGGAAGTGCCGGTGGCGGAGCGACGTGTCGCGGTCGGCCTCGAGCTGTACCCCCCGCACCGGCCGCGCGGCGATCACCGTCGTGGGTGGATGGATGTGGTACAGCAACGCCGACGTGCCGACGAATCCTTCGTGGCCCATCAGCTCTTCGGCGTACAGGCCGCCGTCGGGGCGCCGGAAGATCGTGTGCCGCTTGCGCGGCATCTCGCCCATCGCGTGGTAGAACGGCATTACAGATTCCCTCGGAGTTCCTGTTCGCGTTCGATGGCCTCGAACAGCGCCTTGAAGTTGCCCTTGCCGAACCCCTTGGCGCCCTTGCGCTGGATGATCTCGTAGAAGAGCGTCGGACGATCCTGCACCGGCTTGGTGAAGATCTGCAGCAGGTAGCCCTCGTCGTCCCGATCCACCAGGATCCCAAGCTCGGCCAGACGCTCCATCGGTTCGTCGATCGGGCCGATGCGCTCCGCGAGGTCCGCGTAGTACGACGTCGGGGTCTGCAGGAACTCCACGCCGCGGTCCATCATCGCCGTCACCGTGGCGATGATGTCGTCGGTCGCGCACGCGATGTGCTGCACGCCAGGGCCGCCGTAGAAGTCGAGATACTCAGCGATCTGCGACTTCTTCTTGCCCGACGCCGGCTCGTTGATCGGGAACTTGATGCGGCCGTTGCCATTGGACATGACCTTGGACATCAACGAGGAATATTCCGTCGAGATGTCCTGGTCGTCGAACGTCAGCAGATTGAAGAAGCCGAGGACGCGCTCGTAGAAGCCGACCCACTCGTTCATCTTGCCGAGTTCGACGTTGCCGACGCAGTGGTCCACGTACTGCAGCCCGACCGCCGGCGGCGCGAACCGCGACGTGCGCGGCTGGAAGCCGGGGAGGAACAGCCCAGTGTAGTCCTTCCGCTCGACGAGCGAGTGGATGGTATCACCGTAGGTGGCGATGGCGGCGATGACGACGCGCCCGTGCGCATCTTCGACCACCGTCGGCTCTTGCACGCTCGTCGCACCGCGCTCCATGGCGACGGTCCACGCGCTACGCGCGTCGTCCACCCAGAACGCCATGTCGCGCACGCCGTCGCCGTGGCGACGGAGGTGCTCCGCGACCGGACCATCAGGACCGATCGGCGACGTGAGCACCAGGCGGATCTTGCCCTGCTCGAGCAAGTAGCTGGCGCGATCACGCACGCCGGTCTCGGGGCCGCGATACCCCACCAGCTGGTAGCCGAACGCGGCGCGGTAGTACAGGGACGCCTGCTTGGCGTTCCCCACGTAGTACTCGATGTAATCGGTGCCGTTGATCGGGAACGCGTCGTGGGGCGTCTCGAGCACGGGCTTCGTCGTCGTAGCCATGGGTGGTCCGGGGACGTAGAGGACTGGAGTGTGCGGCAACCGGCGTCGACACTTGGGTTGCAATATACTGGGTGCTGGATCGAATCTCGATCAGCACCCGTCTCCCTTGCGCCGCTGCCATGCGCGACCTGCCACTCCGCCGCCCGCTCTCCCGTCGTGAGCTCCTTCGCTGGGGCTCGGCCTCCGCGGCCGCGTTGGCGTGCACCCCGATCTTCCCGGATCTGTTCGCCGCCTCCGGGCAAGCGGCCGTGCGGGGACCGCTGTACCGCCCCCCAGTGCTGTCCACCAAGGGCCTGACGCTGACCGCCCGCGGCATGACCGCCGAGATCGCCCCCGGCGTCCGCTCCCCGATCATGTCACTCGGGGATGGCCCCGTGGCGCCGACACTCCGGGCCCGGTCGGGGGAGCGCGCGACGATCACGCTCGTGAACGCGCTCTCCGAGCCCACCATCCTGCACTGGCATGGGCTGCGCCCGCCCGAGGCGGCCGATGGCCACCCCCGGCTCGCCATCGATCCCGGGGCGCGCTACGAGTACGACTTCACGATCGACGAGCCAGCGGGCTTGTACTGGTACCACTCCCATCCCCACATGCGGACGGGCGCGCAGGTCCATCTCGGTATGGCCGGACTCTTCGTGGTGACGGATGCCGCCGAGGAGGCCCTCGCCTTGCCGTCCGAGGAGGACACCTTGCTCTTGATGCTCCAGGACAAGCGCGTGGATGCGCAGGGCAAGCTGCAGTACGCCGCGATGGGACACGACATGATGGAGGGCTTCCTCGGAACGACGCCTTTCGTGAACGGCGTACAGGCCCCACAGACCACCGTGGCAGCCGGGCTCACGCGGCTTCGTATCCTCGGGGCCTCGAACGCGCGGATCTTCCGGGTGGCGCTCTCGAATGGTCGTCCGTTGCACCTGATCGGGACCGACGGTGGGTTGATCGATCGTCCGGTGGAGCTTCCGTGGATCGATGTGGCCACCGGCGAGCGGATCGACGTGCTGGTGGATCTCACGGGCATTCCGCGCGGCGAGCGCGTGATGCTCCAGTCGTTGGCGTTCACGCCGCCCTACCGCGGGATGGGTGGGATGGGAATGGGCGGTGGCGGTGGCGGTGGGGGTGGTGGTGGTGGTGGGATGGGCGGCATGGGCAGCCGCGTTCCGCAGGGCGCCGCGATGGACCTCCTCGAGATGGTGGTCGACCGCGCCCCCACGGCACGGCGCCGGATCCCCACGACGTTGCAGCCCCTCCCCCCCAAGCGCACGACGCCGCCGGCGACGGTGCGCGAGTTCCGCTTCGCCAGCGCCATGATGCAGCACACGATCAACGGCGTGATGTTCGACATGGAGCGCATCGACGTCACCGTGCCGTTCGGGGCCACGGAGCGGTGGGTGTTCATCAATGACGGGCCGTTCCCGCACCCCGTGCACATGCACGCCGTGCACTTCCGCGTCATCAGCCGCGAGGGCGGCCGGGCGCAGCTGTTCCCGTGGGAGGAAGGCTGGAAGGACACCGTGCTCGTGTACCCCGGCGAGCAGGTGGCCGTGGACGCGACCTTCGATCGGCATCGGGGGCGGTTCCTCCTGCACTGCCACAACTTGGAGCATGAGGATCACGGCATGATGATGAACTTCGCGGTCGAGTAGCCCTCAGCCGCGCAGGGTGACCCCCAGCGCCGCGAACTCGGTGAGTGACTCCGGGTTCGCGAGCGCGCCGGTGTTGCGCACCGGGCGACCGTGGAGCGCTTCGCGCACCGCGATCTCACTGATCTTCCCGCTGACGGTGCGCGGGATGTCCGCCACCACGCTGATGATCTTGGGCACGTGATGCGGACTCGCGTCGTCGCGGAGCCGACGGCGCAGACGTTCCTGCACCGCGTCGTCGATGACCGCACCCTCGGCCGCGCGTACGAACAGCGCCACGCGCACATCGGGACCGGTGCCCTCGTCGTACTCGAAACCGACCACGACACTCTCGAGGATCTCCGGGCACTGCTCCACCTGCCGATAGATCTCCGCCGTGCCGATGCGCACGCCACCCGGATTCAGCGTGGCATCCGAGCGCCCATGGATGATGAGCCCGCCGCGCTCGGTGATCTCGGCCCAATCGCCGTGCCGCCACACGTTGGGGTACACCTCGAAGTACGCCGCACGGTAGCGCGCACCATCGGGATCATCCCAGAACGCCACAGGCATGCTCGGGAACGGACGCGTGCACACGAGCTCTCCGGGCTGCCCACGTACCGGGCGTCCGTCGTCGTCGAACACCTCCACCGCCATGCCGAGGCCGGGCGCTTGGAGCTCGCCGCGCCACACCGGGAGCAACGGATTGCCGAGCGCGAAGCACGAGATGAGATCGGTGCCCCCGGAGATGCTCGCCACCGGGAGGCCGGGCTTCACGTGGTCGGCGACGTAGTCGAACGAGCTCGGCGACAACGGACTCCCCGTGGAGAGCATCAACCGCAGTGCCGACAGATCGTGCGTCTCGCGCGGCCGCACACCGAGCTTCTCGGACATCGCGAGGAAGCGCGCACTGGTACCGAACACGTGGACACGGTGCTGCGCGGCGAGATCCCACAGCACGGTGCCATGGTGCGCGAGTGGCGCGCCGTCGTACAGGACCACGGTGGCGCCCACGGCGAGCGCACTCACCAGCCAATTCCACATCATCCACCCGCAGGTGGTGAAGTAGAAGATGCGCTCATCAGGCCGGAGGTCGCCGTGCAACCGATGCTCCTTCAAGTGCTGGAGCAGCGTGCCGCCCGCGCCATGCACCATGCCCTTGGGGAGCCCGGTCGTGCCGCTGGAGTACATCACGTAGAGCGGGTGATCGAACGGCAGATGGGCGAAGGGCAATGGGGCACGCTCCCGATGCGGCGCGAGCCACGCATCCCACGTGACGGCGTCCCGGGTGGAGGGGCGCTTGCCCGCACCGCCCACGTACGGCACGACCACCACGTGCCGCACCGTCGGCAGTGCTGTCGCGATGTCGGCCACGCGCGCGTCCAGGTCGATGGTGCGGCCGTTGTAGCGATAGCCGTCCACGGTTATGAGGACCAGCGGCTCGATCTGCCCGAACCGATCCAACACCCCGGAGGCGCCGAAATCGGGCGAGCACGATGACCACACGGCGCCGATCCACGCAGCGCCGAGCATCGCGATCACGGTGTGCGGGAGGTTCGGCATGAATCCCGCGACCCGATCGCCCGGGCGCACCCCGGCCGCGTGGAGCGCGTGGGCAACCGCCGCGGCCTCGCGATGAAGCTCGCCGAACGTCAGCGTGATCGTATCGCCCGCTTCCCCCACGAAGGCGAGCGCCTCCGCATCGTCGCGGCGACGCAGGAGGTTCTCGGCGAAGTTCAGCCGCGCCTCGGGGAACCAGCGTGGGCCAAGCTCGGCGTCGGGGGGGGCCATCCGGCCCTCGCCGACGACCGCGGGTCCGGACGGGACCACCCCGAACCCGTCGGCCGACACCACCTCACAGAATCGCCACACCGCGCGCCAGAACTCACTCGGATGAGCGATACTCCACGCGTGCCACGCCGTGTACTTTTCGGTTGAGTCGGACGGGGAACCAGTCGCGGTTCCCGCGATGTCAGCAAAGAACGACCGCATCTGTGTGCGATCGTCACCCGGCTGGCCGGGCGACCAATAGGGGGTCGCGGGACTGGTCACAGCGGAAAAAGTAACGGAAACCATTGGCGCGCGCTGAGTTGCGGTTCGACCCTTGATACTCGAACTTTCTCCGACAGGTAGCACCTCTTTTTCCTGGAGTTTTCCATGGTCCGTAACACTTTGTTCGCCGCCGCGGTGCTCGGCCTGCTGCCGCTGGCAGCCCAGGCGCAGCGTCCCGGCACGATCGAGGCAGGCATCTTCTCCGGCTACACCAAGCTGGACGAGGATGTCCGCCTCGGTGAGAGCTCGATCGGCGTTGGTGGCCGTGTTGGCCTCTTCGCGTTGCGCTGGTTGGCCCTCGAGGCCGAGTACAGCTACAACACGTTGGACGACAACATCCGCGACGCCAAGCCGTGGATCCCGTTCCGTGGGCTCGTGGTGGTCAATGCGCCGATCTCCAAGCATGTGAAGCTCTTGGTCGGTGGTGGGTACAACTATAACGTGTACATGAACGACTCGACGCAGAACGAGTACGAGGATGCCATCTCGGGACTCGTCGGCTTGCGCGTGTGCATGAAGAACAACTGGTCGGTGCGCCCGGAAGTCGTGTTCGACTACGACCCGTCGCCCAACTTCCAGCGCCCGGCGACCAGCACGTCGAACCATGTCGGGTTCCGGATCGGCGTGAGCAAGTTCTTCGGTCGTGGTGCGGACACTTGTGCCGGCATGCCGACGCTGCCGCCGCCGCCACCACCACCACCACCGCCACCACCGCCACCGCCGCCACCAGCGCAGCCGGCGCCGCGTGAGATCTACCGTCTGGAAGGCGTCTTCTTCGACTTCGACAAGGCGACCCTCAAGCCGGAAGGCCGGACCAAGCTGGACGAGGCCGTCACGGTCCTCAACCGCTCCTCCGACATGCGCGTCGAGATCCAGGGTCACACGGACTGGATCGGTAGCGACACGTACAACCAGTCGCTCTCCGAGCGTCGCGCCGTCGCGGTGCGTGAGTACTTGGTCTCCAAGGGGATCAATGCCTCGCGTCTGACGACCCGTGGCTTCGGTGAAGCGCAGCCCACGTCGTCGAACGACACGGCCGAGGGCCGTGCGCTCAACCGTCGGGCCCTGTTGATCGAGATCCGCAACTAAGGGATCGCGTTTCGCCGGAACAGAACGGGGG
>JBEIVF010000289.1:0-2043 GCA_040374005.1 Gemmatimonadaceae bacterium
CCCGACAACCACGCGAGGTACAGCCAATTGCGGATCTGCCACTCGGCGTCCGTGTGCTCGGGCTTCCGCGCCACGCTCCACAGGCCACCCTGGTTCCAGAACACTTGGCCCGACATGACTTCGCCGATGGCGCCGTCGTGGACGCGCTTGATGACGTCCTGGTACGCCGGGTCGTGGCGACGCTGCGTGCCGGCCACGAGGCCGAGGTTCTTGAGTTTGGCCTGCTCGGCGGCGGCGATCACCTTGCGCACGCCCGCGGGGTCCACGGCCACCGGCTTCTCGGTGAACACGTGCTTGCCCGCGTTGATCGCCGCTTCGAGGTGCGCGGGGCGGAAGCCCGGCGGCGTGGCGAGGATCACGAGATCGACATCCGCCGCGATCACCTTCTGGTACGCGTCGAAGCCCGAGAACATCATGTCGGGGTTCACCTTGTAATTGGCGGCGAACTCCGGGTTCTCGGTGGCGATCTTGTCGAAGTTGGCCTTGGCCGAGTTGAGGCGATCGGGGAACAAGTCCCCCATGGCGACGAGGACCACGTCGTTGTCGCCCGCGCGGAGGGCGTCGCGGGCGGCGCCGGTGCCGCGTCCGCCGCAGCCGATGAGTCCGATGCGCAGGAGCGGCGCGCGCTCACCCGGCAACGGCGCGGCGCGCAGGGCGCGCGGGATGACGAGGAAGCCAGCGGTGGCGGCGGCCGTCGTTTGGACGAAGGAGCGGCGCGAGACGGGCGAGTCGGTCATGCGAGTGGTCGGGTGAAAGGGGTGAAGAAAAAGTGTCACCCGGGGGGCGGGGGCGCAAATGTGGGGGTATGGACGGCGGGGGGTGGCGGGCGGCAGTATTGGGGGATGGGAGGCGCTCACTGATGCCAGTACTAGGCTCGATCGGTCAGATCGCGATCACCGTATCCGACGTGGCCGTCGCCACCACGTTCTACCGCGACGTCCTTGGCCTGACGTTCCTCTTCGAGGCCGGGCCCAATCTCGCCTTCCTCGACGCGGGTGGCGTGCGGATCATGCTGAGCACGCCGCAAGGCCACGGCGCACCGGGCGCGAACAGCGTGTTGTACTTTCGCGTGAACGACATCGTGCAGTCGTACGCCGACATCGTCGCTCGAGGGGCGACGGCGGAGCGTGAGCCGGGCCTGACGGCACGGATGCCTGATCACGAACTGTGGATCGGGTTCGTGCGCGACCCGGATGGAAACTTGGTGGGGCTGATGGAGGAGCTGCGGGGGTAGGCTACCGCACGTCCCGCACGATCCGAAACCCCACGAACGGCCCATCCGACAACCACCACCGACTCGACGGGATCTGCGGATCACGCTCGTTCCACGCATCCGTCGGCGCCGCACGCGCAGCGGGCGTGATGGTCGCCGGCGCATCGCGGAACGACCCACCGCGCGTCACGCGCTTGCCATCAGGCGCCAGCACCCACTCGGCCGCATTGCCGAACAGATCCACGAGGCCGAGCGCATCAGGCGCCTTCGTGCCGACTGCGTGCGCGCGCCCGTCACTGTTGCCCGCGTGCCACGCCATGTCGTTGCGCTTGCCCGGCGAGATGCCCGCGCGGTCCGCTAACAACTGCCACTCGGCTTCCGTCGGCAAACGGTAGCGATCACCGGTGATCACTGAGAGCCACGCGCAGTACGCCTCGGCGGCCTGCCACGCGATCGAGATCGCCGCGAAGCCGCTATGCCCCCAGCCGTAGTCGGGTGCACCGTACGGCTTGCTCGGGCGCGCGGCAGCATCAGCATTCGACGCGAGCTCGGCCGGCGTCGCCGTCGACAGCGCGTAGGCGTCGTACTGGTCCCACGTGATCTCGGAGCGCGTGACTTCGAAGGGCTTTACCGGGATCGCTTGACCGTTGAGCGTCGTGGTGCCCGCGGCGACGCGCACAAGCTGGAGGTCCACGGCGGTGCCGGGAATGGGCACGCGGGTTTGTGCCGACACGGTGGTCGCGACACCCAGCAGGATCAACAGGAGCGATCGCACGCTCACTTTCCGACGCTTTGCGGACATATTGAAATATACCCATTTCTAGCCGCCG
>JBEIVF010000171.1:0-4426 GCA_040374005.1 Gemmatimonadaceae bacterium
ATCACGAGCTTGAAGTGATGGATCATCGACTCCATTTCGCTGGTCGCCTTATGCTTCGGTGGCAGGATCACGCGCGGATCATCGACGTTCACGGGACCATCCGGCAACCGCTTCACCGCTTGTTCCAAGATGCGCACCGACTGCCGCAGCTCCTCCATCCGCACGAGGTAGCGATCATACACATCGCCATGCGTGCCGACCGCGATATCGAAGTCGTACGTCTCGTAGTCGAGATACGGGAAGTCCTTGCGCACGTCGTACGCGACACCGGACGCCCGGAGCAGCGGCCCACTCAAGCCGTGGTTGATCGCTTCGGCGGAGGACAACGCGCCGAGCCCGGTGGTCCGACCGACCCAGATCGCGCTGCGCGTGAGCATACGATCGATTTCGTCGATCGATCGCGGGAAGGTGCGGATGAAGTTGTTGAGCCCGTCCATCCAGCCCGGCGGCACATCGGCGGCCATGCCTCCGATGCGCGTGGCCGTCGTGGTGAGGCGCGCCCCGACCCAACCCTCGAGCAGGTTGTACACGTTCTCGCGCTCTTGGAAGGACCACAAGAACGGCGTGTAGGCCCCGATGTCGATGGACGTCGTGCCGACCCAGACGAGGTGCGAGATGATGCGCGACAACTCCGACGCGATCACGCGCAGGACCTTACAGCGCTCCGTGATCTCGATGCCGAACAAGCGCTCAGCGCCGAGGGCATACGATACGTTGTTGCCGATCGAGTTGAGATAGTCCTCGCGATCGGTCCACGGGATGATCTGGTTGTACTGTCGGTACTCCCCGATCTTCTCGAACCCACAGTGCAGGTAGCCGACGTGGGGGATGCAGCGCACCACCGTCTCGCCATCAAGTTCGAGCACCAAGCGGAGCACGCCGTGCGTCGCTGGGTGCTGCGGCCCGATGTTGATCAGCATGTGCTCGCCGCCGAGATCGGGCTCGGCCGCGAGGGGTGGCTCCATCGTGATCGTCTCCCCATCGGCGGCCACGCGGAGCGGCACCCGCACCGGGCGGCCTTGCGCGTCGAGTCCGTTGGTCGCCAGCGCGACCTCGACCGTACGTTTCGTCGCCATCACTCCCCCACCGCTTCGCCAGCGGCGAGGCGCGCGCGCATGTCGGCGGGGATATCCCCGTAGACATCGGCGATCGAGAGTTCTTCCATCGAGTAGCGCGCCTCAGGGTTGGCCCGGAGCGCTTGGGACAGCTGTTCCGCACGCGAGAACCGGCCGCGGAGCGGGAAGTCCTTTCGCAGCGGATGCCCCTCGCGGTAGTCCTCCCACATCAGGATGCGCCGGAGATCGGGATGGCCATCGAACGTGATGCCGAACATGTCCCAGCACTCGCGCTCCAGCCAATCCGCGCCCTTCCACACCGAGATCACCGAGGGGACCGACAGCGTAGCACCCGGCGCCAACTCCACCTTGAGGCGCAAGAACCGACGCCACGCGAGTGAGCGGATGTGCCAGACGACTTCGAGCGGGCGACCGGACTCGCGGTACTCGACCGCCGTGATGTCGACGAGGTACTCATACGCTTGCGACGGCTCGTCGTGCAGCCAGCGCATGATGTCGAGGATCCGGCCCCCGGTCACGAAGACGGTGGTATCGCCCCAACAGACGTCCGTCCGGCCGATCGCGTCGCCGAACTGGGCGCGGAGCGGCGCGACGGACGGATGCTCAGCCCCGCCCCGATGCGCGATGCCGTACAACGTCTTGGGCGCCGGGGCGTCAGCGGGCAGCGCGTGCCCAGCGTGGTAGATGCTCACGGGGCCGACCGGGTCTGATGGATCGAGTTCCCGAACGGCTCCGACAGCTCGTCGATCGCCGACGCCGGGATGTACAGCTTGGACGTGGGATCAGGCGACATTTCCTGACGGATCAGCTGATCGCTCATTCGCTCGGCCATCACCTTCTTCTGCAGCATCATGATGCCGTACATCAGCGCCTCAGGGCGCGGCGGGCAGCCCGGCACGTACACATCCACGGGGATGATGGTGTCGATGCCCTGCACCACGGCGTAGTTGTCGAACATGCCCCCCGACGATGCGCAGGCTCCCATCGAGATGACCCACTTGGGCTGCGGCATCTGCTGGTAGATGCGGCGAATGATCGGCGCCAGCTTGAAGGGCACACGACCCGCGCAGATGAGCACATCCGCCTGCCGGGGCGAGAATGACATCCGCTCCATGCCGAAGCGGGCGAGGTCGAACCGCGAGGCGGCCGAGGCCATGAACTCGATGGCGCAACACGCCGTCCCGAACGGCATGGGCCAGAGCGAACTGGAGCGTCCCCAGTTGACGAGGAAATCGAGGCGCGTGGTGATCCAGCTCTCCTGCGAGGCCGGATCGTAGGTGGCAGTGCCGGTCGGTTCGGGTCGCGGGCTCAGTCCCACTGCAAGGCTCCCTTCTTCCAGACGTAGATGTAGCCCACGAAGAGGATCGCCATGAAGACGAGCATCTCGCCAAGGCCGAAGAACGACACGCTCCCCGCTGGGCAGATGCCCTCGACGAGCGGCACCTTGCACGAGAGGACGCGGAAGTGTGCGCCCCACGGGAGCAGGAATACAGTCTC
Source organism: Gemmatimonadaceae bacterium (assembly GCA_040374005.1). Taxonomy (GTDB): domain Bacteria; phylum Gemmatimonadota; class Gemmatimonadetes; order Gemmatimonadales; family Gemmatimonadaceae; genus DASRAP01. The sequence goes on from JBEIVF010000171.1 coordinate 2,574, forward strand.
GATGTCGAAGACGATGAAGAGCATCGCCACCATGTAGAACTTCACCGAGAAGCGTTCGCGGGCGGACCCCAGCGGCGTGACGCCTGACTCGTAGGCGATCTGTTTCTCGGGGGTGGGCCGCGGGCGCATCGTGACCGCGGACAACGCGAGCATCAAGATCGCGTTCGCGATGACGAAACCGACAAGGAGCAGGACGGGGAGATAGTTACGGTCCATCGGGTCGGTCGCAGTCTCCAAAAGTTCGTGAAAGTTTTCACGAGCAACTGCCGGAGAAGTTACCCCCCCGTACGGGTGGGCGGCAAGCCCAGCCTGGTGGCGTGGAAAGTGGCCAACCGGATACCTTGTCCGGCAGGGGATTCCGCCGCAGCAAATGTCGTCCGCGGGCCATCCCCCCCTGAAGCAGACTCTCCGTCCTTCCCCCCTCCTCATGTCCATCCAGAACGACCGTTGGATCATCGAACAGGCCAACCTCGGCATGATCGAACCGTTCGAGAACTCGCAGGTTCGTAGCGGCGTCATCTCGTACGGGGTCAGCTCGTACGGCTACGATATGCGCGTGGCGCCCGAGTTCAAGATCTTCACCAACGTGATGAGCTCGATCATCGACCCGAAGCACTTCGATAACAAGAGCTTCGTCGAGTTCGAGGGGGATGTGTGCATCGTGCCGCCGAACTCGTTCGCGCTGGCCCGGTCCGTCGAGTACTTCCGGATCCCGCGGGACGTGGTCACCATCACCGTGGGCAAGAGCACCTATGCCCGCTGTGGGATCATCACCAACGTGACGCCGTTCGAGCCCGAGTGGGAGGGCCACGTGACCCTCGAGATCTCCAACACCACGCCGCTCCCGGCCAAGATCTATGCCAATGAAGGCATCGCCCAGGTCTTGTTCTTCAAGGGGGAGCCCCCCCTCGTCAGCTACCGCGATAAGAAGGGGAAGTACCAGGGACAGACGGGCGTCACGCTCCCGAAGATCTGAGCCGCGTTCCCTGATGCGGACCCACCCCGGCGGCCGGAGCGCACCAGCGCTTCGGCCGCCCACGGTAGGGGGGCATGGGCCACCTCGCCGACCATCAGGGCCAGCATGTCGTCCACGGCCCCAATGGTCCGCGCGGGATCATGGTACCGCGCCTTGACCAGTCGCCATGCGCGCGCGAAGGCGCGCACGGGGTCAGATCCCGCCGGAGACCGCGCGCTCTTCCGCTGCCGTGAGTGACCCGACCAAGTAGTCGCGGTTCATCCGGGTGATCGTGTCGATCGAGATGCCCTTCGGGCATGCCTCTTGGCACTCCCCGAACAGCGAGCACCCGCCGAAGGTCTCGAGGTCCATCTGCGCGACCATCTTGAGCGCGCGGCGATACCGCTCCGGCTGCCCCTGCGGCAACATGCCCAAATGCGTGATCTTCGCCGCCGTGAACAGCGAGGCCGAGCCGTTCGGGCACGCCGCCACGCACGCGCCACAGCCGATGCACTGCGCGGCGTCCATCGCGGTGTCGATCGACTCCTTGCCGATCGGGACACTGTTGGCGTCGGGCGCATTGCCCGTGGCGACGGAGACGTAGCCACCAGCCTGGATGATCCGATCGAACGCACTGCGGTCCACCGACAAGTCACGCCGCACCGGGAAGGCCGAGGCGCGCCATGGTTCGATCCACAGCTCGTCGCCGTCCGAGAACTCGCGCATATGCAACTGGCAGGTGGTGGTCATCTTGCGCGGCCCGTGGGCCGTGCCGTTGACCATCATCCCGCACATGCCACAGATCCCCTCGCGACAGTCATGGTCGAAGGCGATCGGCTCCTGCCCCGCGGTCATCAGCGCCTCGTTGACCACGTCCAGCATCTCGAGGAACGACATA
>JBEIVF010000266.1:0-2488 GCA_040374005.1 Gemmatimonadaceae bacterium
CGGCGTCGACTTCGACATCTTCCGCCGCCACGCGATCGACGGGCTCGCCTACGCCGCGTTCGCGCGCGATGTGGGCCGCAGCGAGCAGCAGTGCGCCGGCGCCACGCGCCTGGTCGCCCAGCGCGTTCGCGCGAAGCTCGCCGAACTCCTCGCCGAGGAGGGCGTGCCCGAGCACGAGATCGACGACGAGATCGCGCGCGTGCGCGCAGGCCTCTAGCCCGCCGCGCGCCCGATCAGGTGTCGGCGCTCCACGCGTTCAGCAGCAGCGCGACATCGGCCGGGCCTACGAAGCCATCGCCATCGAGGTCCACTGTGCAGCCGCTGCATCGGCCCCACGCTGCCAACAGCGCGGCCAAGTCCTGCGCCCCGACCCGACCGTCGCCATCGATGTCACCGGGCACTCCGACCGGCGTGAGGCGGATGCAACCACCGAGGCCAAGCGCCGCGTTGAACGCGCTCATCGTGATCTGGCGCCGGTTGTTGATGGCCAGCGCCGAGAGGATGAACGATGTCCACGCGCCAGACGGCGCATCGATCAGCGTGTCGATGAGAAAGGTGCCCTCGCCGTCGATGCGTAGGAAGGACGCCAGCTGGATCGTCATCACCTCGTCGCCCCGATCGTTGATGTCCTGCGCGCCGTTGTAGGGCCCGCACACACTCTGGACTTCCCAGCCGAGTTCATCGCAGTGCCTCGCAGCCTCGCGATCGCACGAGCCTGAGGTCGTCCGGATGACAAGCCCAGCGACCTGTCCGTGCTCGTTGATCGCAGCCCCGGTCGACGCGAGGTATCCCGCGCCAGGCGTTCCGAGGTCCTGCATCACCATTGTGTCGAGGTCGAGCTTCCTCGAGGTGAACGAGCGATCCACGACCACACGCTGGTCGTTCACATCCTGAGGGTCGAACAGTCCGGCCGCACCCAAGTTGACGACAGGTTGTCCCACGCGGAACAGCGCGGCGGTGCGGTAGGTCCCGTCGGACGAGTAGCCGACGATGTCGCCGAGGTTGTTCAGTGCCGTGGCGTTGCTGATGGCCTGCCCAGGCAGAGCGCCGAGCTCATGCACGGTGTAGCCGCCCTTGCCGTTTGGAACCCACGCCACCGCGCGGCCGAAGAACTCGGGCGACGAGTACGAACTCACGACGCCGACGATGACTCCGAGATCATTGATGTCCGCGGCCCACGAACTGGCGCTCCCGGCGGGAAGCGGCAGGAGCACGGCGGCCGACCCCACCGGCGCCACCCATGCGCGCATCGGGCTGAGATTGCTGCCGACCACGGTGCCTGCCACATTGATCGCCGCGGGGTTGGACCCACCCACGATGAACTCGGCCGTGAACCGCGGGGGCGCCGCGTCGACGGCCCCGCACGCCCCGAGAGCTCCGAGGAATGCGAGGGTCGGAAGCAGGGGTCGCGCCATGCCCGAGTATTGCGCGGAACTCTTGGAAAGGGAACGAGATCGATCCTGAATTCGCGCATGCAGCGGCGCGGAGTGGATACTCCTCCCGCAACGGCTTCCATGGATCATCGTTCCGCCGCGCGCATCCTCGACCTCGCCGAGCGACACGGCTCGTGGCGCCGTGCACTGGCGGGACTTGCGCTGATCTTCCTCCTTGTGGCGCATGGAGCAGGCTCAGGTGGATTCCCTCCTGCGGCGCAGGCCGCGGCGATGTCCTCCGCGGGCGCCCGATCGGCCCACCCGGCCCGAGCAGAGGAGTCACCAGAGATGAAGCGGTTGATGGCAATCGGTGCGGCGGCGGCTATGACGGCGGGCGTGGGCGCGCAGGATTTCGCTGTCCGCAGTTGGGGCGGCGGAGTCATCGACCAAGGCGCGTATCCAAACTACGGTCAGTCGATCGTTCCGGCTGGACTCGGGCAGGTCGTTGGGCTCTCCGCGGGCGGATACCACAGCATGGCGCTCCAGGCGGACGGGTTGGTCGTGTGCTGGGGACGAAACGACTTCGGTCAATGCAACGTACCGAATGGCCTCCGGGACGTGGTGCAGATCGTCGCTGGCCATACCTTCAGTCTGGCGCTACGTGCCGATGGAGGGATCGTCGCATGGGGCGACAACACCTTTGGTCAGCTCCTCGTGCCCACTGGAGTTGGCACTGTGACTCGGCTCGAGGTCGGCTATTGGTTTGTGATCGCGCAGACTGAGGGTGGCACCCTGCGCGCATGGGGCGACAACACCGCTGGCCAATGCAACATTCCGCTCGATCTCGGAACCGTCGATGACTTCTCGGCAGGCCGATGGCACGCGATCGCGCGGCGTGTCGATGGCGCGGTACGCGCGTGGGGCAGTAACTCATTCGGACAGACCGCTGTCCCCGCAAACCTCGGTGGCGTGCTCGACGTCGCGGGTGGAAACTACCACTCGCTCGTGATCACGCCGCAGGAGACGGTTCGATGTTGGGGTAACAATCTCTACGGACAGTCGGTTGTCCCGTCGGGATTGAGCGAAGTCATCGCAGTCGGGGGTGGCGAGTACCA
>JBEIVF010000095.1:0-7539 GCA_040374005.1 Gemmatimonadaceae bacterium
CCCAGGAGGGGCAAGTTTGCGAGTCTTCAAGGCACCGGGCACGGAGCGTTGTGCGAGCGGTTTCGGTTGCCCTCACTCGGCTCGTACGCTGCTCGCACGCGAATGGGTCCCTCGCGCGCCCTCGGAATGCCGTTTGAGCGCGGTGGAAAGTTCCTCCGACGGACGCGCACGAATTTCCCCGCGTTAGCGTTACTCCCGGGTCGAAGCGCATTTTCCAACCCGCCCGTGTCCGGGAAAACTCATGACCCGTCGATTCTCAGTCCGCGCTCTGCTTTTGATGGCCACGGTCGCTCTGGCCGCATGCAGCGATTACACCGGGTCTTCTAAGCCCCGCCTCACGGGGCAGTGGTTGGGTGCCTTTTCTGATGGAGGTACCCTCTACCTCGATTTGAACGAACGCGACGGCATCGTGACCGGTGGCGCACAGCTCAGCGGCGCGAATGTTCGCACGTTATCACTCGTGGTAACCGGCACATTCAACGGCTCCAGTGTGGCACTGACGCTGCTGGCAGATGGACCGACGCCGCCGGTCACCTTCTCGGGCACATTCCGAGGTGACACGTTGGCCGCGACCGTGAACCGATCCGAATCCGTCAATGAAGCGATCCGGCTCACGCGACGTTCGGGCCGGGTCAGCTACGCGCACACTCCAACAGCCACCGCTCTCGACAGCCACGAATCCCGGGGCCCGTCCGCCGGACGCCGTCGTTGACCACGACCCACACGGCCTCGTGCTCACATAGCACAACGTCAAGAGGGTCGGGCACAGTGCGGAGCGTTGGACGAGAGCCGCAATACCCAGCGGCGAGTTGGACGGCCCGCGGCCGTAATCACCCCAGTGGTGATCCGCGCGGGCACCATCACGTGCTAGGTCAGCGCGACCCCGGGCGATACGTGCGCACCGCGTTCGCCCGCACATCCTCCGCATAGAACGCCACGTCCTTGAACGTGCCCGTGGCGTAGCGCTCGCCCTGGTTGAAAAAGTATGGCGAGTTCGGATCGCTGTGCACGCCGCCGGCCAGGACACTCTTGGCCCGCACGCGCGGCCCGAACTCCACGGCGGCGACGAACGAGTTGCCGCGATTGCCGTAGTACTTCTTCGTCGTGCGCACGCCCGTCTGACCGTACGCCGCGAGTGAGCCCCAATTCGCCGACGCGAACGCCACCGGCAAGCTCGGCTTGCTGTCGTCGAAGCCCGCGTCGATGGCGCCGCTGAGGCGCTGGAAGCGATTCACATCGCCCCACGGCGTCTGCCAACTGCCGAAGTTGGCGTTCAACCGCGCGATGCTGCGCGTGAACGTGGCGATGATCGTCTCGGCGGGGACGCTCCCCGCGCCGATGTAGTCCAGTACGGGCTGATTCGCCGCCCGAGCACCGGCCGCGGCCGCGGCGGAAATGTCGGTGCCGTACGCATCAGCGACCGTCATCGCGACCGACGCGACCCCGAACCGATAGTCCCACCCGCGGAGCGCCGCGATCGGGCGCGCCAGCGCATCCTTCGCACTGCCGGCTGCCATGGCGTCGTAGGCCTTCAGGAGCGGTGGGATCAACTGCTCCATCGCCGGCAGATAGCTGTCGTACGCGGCGGTGATCAGCCCCTCGAGCGTGAAGTCGCGACGCTCGGCCAGCACCCGCACCGCGTGCACACCACGGGCGTTATCCGTGCGTTGCGCCGAGAAATAGGCCGGCCAGTCGCTGATGCGCGGGCTGCTCGCGCCCGCCGCCGTGAACGGCCAGTTGTTGGTGTTCATCAACCACCCGCTGGCGGGATCCTTCAGCGCGATCATCTCGTCGAGCGTGTGCAGGCCCTGCCAATCGGTACGCGGGTCGCTGCCATCCACCGGCCGCGTGAAGTCGATGCTCGTGTCGCGCTTGGGGACGAAGTTGCCGTGGAAATACGCGATCACACCATCGGCATCGGCGTACACGGTGTTGTTGGACGAGTTGGTGCGAATGGCCATCACCTCGCGGAACGACGCGTAGTCACGCGCCTTCGTGCGCAGATAGCTCTGCTGGATCGCCTTCAGCGGCTCGTTCATCATCTGCACCGCCACCCACTGCTCACCGGCGCGGCGGATCACCGGGCCGTGATGCGTGAAGTACGCCGTGACCGTGTCGGCGGCCATGCCCTGCGGCGTGCGGTACGGCAGGATGATGCGCTTGCTCCGCACCGCGCGATCCGCGCGCCCGTGGCGATACACGAACCCGCCGCGGCGCGGCGTCGCTGTCACGAGGTACTCATCGATCACATCACCGCCGCCCGACGTGTGCATCCAGCCCAGTCGCTCGTTGAAGCCTTGGTAGATGAAGAACTGCCCCCACGTCACGGCGCCGTACGCGTTCAATCCTTCCTCGGAGACCATGTGGATCTCGGGACGAAAGTAGAACGACGTGTGCGGATTGATCATCAGTAGCGCGCGGCCGTTCACCGTGTTGCGCGGGCTGATCGCGAAGCCATTCGACCCGCCGGGCTCCTCACCGAAGGGCGCCGCGTCACGTGGCGCCGGCACGCGGGTCGGCGCACCCGGGCGCGATCCGTAGAACTGCTCTAACGCCGCGAGGTTCACTGACTCGATGTCGCCGCCAATGCTGCCCTCGCTGAACGTCAGCGCCATCCACGGCTCGAAGCGCGTGATCAACCGCGGCTTCACCTCAGGATGCGTGTACAAGTAGTAGTTGAGGCCGTCGGCGAACGCGTCCATCAACGACTTGAGCCAGGCCGGACTCGCCGCGTACTGCGCCTTCATGTCGAGCGTGTCGATGAACAGCTTCATGCGCAGATCGCGCCAGATCTCCCGCCGCCCTTCGACCTCGGCCAGCCGCCCCATCGCGTTGATGTAGTTGGTCTCCACGCGCGTGAAGTCGTCCTCCGCCTGCGCGTAGACCATCCCGAACACGGCATCGGCGTCCGTCTTGCCGTACACATGCGCCACGCCGTACGGGTCGCGGTGGATGGTGACGCGCTCGGCTTGGGTGGCCCACTGGGTGGGCTGGGCGGAGAGGGCGGTGGCGGCGAGCGCCGTGGCGAGGAGGACGTGACGGAGCATTTGGATCGGGGCGGGACGGGTCTCGAACTGCGATCGACTTGCTTGCGAAACCTATCGCCGGACTCATGCCCTCGGCGATCGCTTCGGGGCGCTACGGTGACTCAAGTCCCCGGGGCGCTACGGTGACCCCATCCGCCCTGGGAAGAGCGCGGCCACGCCAGCGGTCTGGCGGTCCAGGGCCCTGACGGGCAGGGTCAGGACCAGGACCGGTAGGGCGCTACGCCCCAGACACCAGCTTCAGGCCCGCGATCACCAACACCACGGCGAGCATGCGCTTGATCGCCATATGCGGCAGCCGAGATGCACCGAGGTACGATCCCGCGCTGCCGCCGATCACGGCCGCTGCCGCCAGCGGGATCGCGATAGCGGGGAGCGCGCGCGTCGTGCTCAACGTGCCGAGCAGGCCCGCGCCAGAATTGCACAGGATGAACACCACCGACACCGCGGCGGCCTCCTTGGCGCGCGCCCAACGCGCGAACAACAACAGCGGCGTGAGGAAGATGCCGCCGCCGGTACCGGTGAGGCCGGAGAGCAATCCGAGCACCGCGCCCACACCGAAGGATGCCGGGCGCGATGGCGGAGTGACGCCCGTGTCGTCAGGCGGCCGCACGAACAATCGCGCGGCCGAGAGGAGCAGCACCACACCGACCAGCACTTTGAACGCCGCCGTTGGTAGCGCGATGGCGCCACCCACGAACGCCATCGGCACGGAGACCACGGCGAACGGCCAGAACAGCGACCAGCGGAAGTGCCCCGCGCGGTAGAACTGCACACTGCCGATGGTGGCCACCAGGATGTTCAGCACCAGTGCCGTCGGCCTGATCTCCTCGGGCGCGAGCCCCGCGAGGCTCATCAAGGCGATGTAGCCCGACGCGCCAGCGTGTCCCACCGTGGCGTAGAGGAATGCCACCAGCAGCACGCCTCCCGTGAGCAGCGCCGCGTCGAAGGTCACGGCGGCGTGATCGCCTCGAACACGCCGAGCGCGCGGTTCTTGCGCACGTTATCCCAGGCGAAGTACTGCCCGTTCATCGCGACGTACACGCCGGGCGGGAGTGCCTGCGCGAACGAGAGCGCGCTGCCGAGGTTGAAGAGTCCATCGGAGCTGCCGAACGCCCACGGGATCATCGCCCCCGTGAGCACGACGGTCTTGGTCGGGACGGTCGCCGCCAGCACGCGTGCCGTCTCGACCATGGTGTCGGTGCCGTGCGTGATCACGACGCGCGGCTCGGCGCAGGCGGCGGCTGCATTCGCAATACGGGTGCGATCCGCGTCGGTGAGCTCGAGCGAGTCGCGCATCATCAACACCTCGATCGCGACGTCCAGGCGGCAGCGGCCGCGCTCGAGCATGTCGGCGATGTGCGATTCCTTGAACGACAGCGAGCCGGTGATCTCGTCGTACTCTTTGTCGAACGTGCCGCCGGTGACCAGGATGCGGATGGTCATCGGCCTACCAATCCGTCGGCTTGTAGTCCTTGAGGAACTGTCCCCACACGTGCTCGCCCGTGTTGAACCCCGCGATGATCGGGTCCACGATGCGCGCCGCGCCATCGACGATATCCAGCGGCGGATGGAACCGATGCTCGGCCACCTTCGCCTGCGCGATCTCGGCGGGATCCTCGTCCGTCACCCAGCCCGTGTCGACCGCATTCATGTGGATGCCGTCGTTGAAATAGTCCTGGGCCGACGTGCGCGTCATCATGTTCAGCGCGGCCTTGGCCATGTTGGTGTGCGGATGACGCGTGGTCTTGAAGCGCCGATAGAACTGGCCCTCGACCGCGCTCACATTCACGATGTGCTTGTCGCGCTCGGGCGTGCGCATCATGAGCGGCTTGAGCCGCGCATTGATCAGGAACGGCGCGACGGCATTCACCAACTGCACTTCGAGGAGCTCGACCGTCGGGACGTCGGCCATCAGCATGCGCCAGCTGTTGCGGTCACGCAGGTCCACCTGCTGCAGGTCTTGATCGAGCTTGCCCACGGGGAACAGCGCCTGCTGCGCTTGTCGCTCCTCAGGGAGCAACGCCAGCTGCGACAACTGCGCGGCGTGCGTGATGCCGGCGGCCTCACCCAGCGTACCCGCCACGGTCATCGCCGTCTCTTCGGCCTCGGGCAGCATGTGGTAGCCGCGGAGCCCCTCGTACGCGCCGAGCAGCGAGCGCACCTCGGGCGTCAGCTCGTGCAGTGTGGCGCGCTCCTGCTCCATCATGTGCTCGTAGAACGCCGGCGGGCGCCGCACGGTCTGACACGCATTGTTGACGATGAAGTCCAACCGATCGCGCGTGCTCAGCAAATGCTGACAGAACGCTTCCACACTCGGCGTATGCCGCAGATCCAAGCCGAAGATCTCCAGACGATCCTTCCACTCGTGGAAGTCAGGCTCCTGCGCGTAGCGCTGCGCCGAATCGCGCGCGAAACGCGTCGTGACGATCAAGTGCGCACCAGCGCGCAGCAACTTGATGCCCGACTGATAGCCGATCTTCACCCGGCCACCCGTCAACAACGCGACGCGCCCCCGCAGGTCCGCCAGCTCACTCCGCTTCGCGTAGTTGAACGCCGCGCACGTCGGGCACAGCTGATCGTAGAAGTGGTGGACCTTGGTGAAGAAGCCCTTGCAGGTGTAGCAGTTCTGCGGCTCGACCACTTCGCGGAAGTCGGGATCGTCCACCGTCTCCTGGCTCACATCGCCGGGGAGAAAGTAGTTCGGCGTGGTGAACACCGGCTGCGCGCGCAGTTTGCGAATGCCCGTCTCCTGCAACACTTCTTCTTCGCGGCGGATCTTGTTGGACTTCTTGAGCCGCTTGGTCTCCTTCACCAACTGCCGGCGCACGATGGCGTCGGGGCGCGACACTTCGCCCGCTGAGCGCAGCAAGCGGTTGCGGTCGTCAACAGGAACGCCAGCGAGCAGCGTGCGGTCAGCCGCAATGGCTTCGAGCGCCGCCACCGCCGCGCGGACGCGGGCGTGGAACTCGGGGTCGATCGGGGGCAGGTCGTCAGCGTGGTCAGACATCAGGAATCGAGTAGCGCCGACAGCGAGGGCACCCGCGTGAGCAGGGCCGCCAGCGGCGCGAAGAGCGGCTGTGGAAGGTCGGTCGGGTGAACCCAGCGCCACTCGGCGCACTTATCAGGCTCGCACACACGGGGGACGCCCACGGGTGCCGACGCGATCAGGAAAAGCGTGATGTAGTGGTGCCCATCCGCTTCAAAGAATGTATCCACCCACGGGCCGCGGCGGATGCTCTCGAGCACGAGGCCGGCCTCTTCCAGGGTCTCGCGGGCGGCGCCTTCCTCGGGGGTCTCCCCGAACTCGAGGTGCCCGCCGGGGGGCGCCCAGGTGCCGCCGCCGTGAGGCCCGCGGCGCTCGCCGAGGAGTACGAGGCCATCGCGGACGATGAGGACGCCGAGGCCAACGCGGGGGGTGGGGGAGGGAGGCATGGGAGCGGGGATTCGGCAGACAGTCACACGGGATGTATGATTATCTAACATCCCGTGCAACGCTGTTGTCGCACCCCTTACCAGGACGCCCCGTGATCGACCCCTACGAAGCCATCGAACAGGCCCAACTCGACGCCGAAGCCGTTGCCGACGAAGTGGAAGCGAGCACGGGGCTCGACCGCCGTGAGTTCGTCCTGATGTCCATCGCCGCGGCCGCCGCGACGACGCTGGGCTCGGCCGGTGCGCTGGCGGCGCAGGCGGGACGCGGGGGAGCCGCCACTGGTGGTGCGGCGGCCGGCGCCGCTGCGCAGCAGGTCCAGCAGCTCCAGATGGGCAATGGCGAACCCGTGTCGTGGACCTTCCAGGCCTACCCTGGCGGTACCGGCGCCTTGATGGAGAAGCTGGCCAAGGAGCGCGGCCGTGCGGCGTTCGATCGGGCGACGTTCACGGTCGAGCCGTGGCGTGGGACCATGCCGAGCAGTGACGACGACATCGCGTTCTTGCCGGCGCATCGGTTGTCGGCGCTACTGAAGGAACGTCGCATCACGTCGACGAAGCTCACGCAGATCTATCTCGCGCGTCTCAAGCGGCTCAATCCGCAGCTCAACTGCGTCGTCACCTTGATGGAGGAGCAGGCGCTGGCTGAGGCCGCGCAAGCGGATCGTGAGATCGCCGCCGGGCAGTACCGCGGACCGCTGCACGGCTTGCCGTACGGCCTCAAGGATCTGTTCAGCACCAAGGGCGTGCCCACCACGTGGGGCGCGGCGGACTTCAAGGATCGCATCATCGACGAGGACGCCGAGATCGTGCTGCGACTCCGCGCCGCCGGTGCGGTGTTGATCGCCAAGCTCTCGACGGGCTTGTTCGCGCAGAACGACTGGTGGTACGGCGGCCGTACGAACAACCCGTGGAACCTCTCGGTCGGCTCCAGCGGCTCGTCCGCGGGCCCGGGCTCGGCCACGCCCGCGGGCTGTGTCGCGTTCGCGATCGGTACGGAGACGCAGGGTTCCATCGTGTCGCCGGCGATCCGCAACGGGTTGTCGGCGCTCCGTCCGACGTA
>JBEIVF010000094.1:0-7571 GCA_040374005.1 Gemmatimonadaceae bacterium
AGCCCGCTCGCGGCGTTCAAGCTCATGGCGACGGGCGCGCATCAGGTCGTAGCGGCAGGATCGCACGGTGAACAACCGCTTGACCACATGCATCGCTCGGCGCATCCCGCCCACATCGGTGTACGGCCCGAAGTACTTGGCGCCATCGTTCTGCACGCGCCGCGTCACGAACACCCGCGGGAAGTCCTCGTGCACCGTGACCTTGATGTAGGGGAACGACTTGTCGTCGCGGAGCAGGATATTGAAGCGCGGATGGTACGCCTTGATGAGCGTCGCTTCGAGCACCAACGCATGCGCCTCCGTCGGCACGACGATGCTCTCCACATCCGCCGCGAGCCGCATCAACGCGGCGGTCTTGGGCGCGAGCGTATGCTCGGCCGCGACGTAACTGCGCACCCGACTGCGCAATCGCTTCGCCTTGCCGACGTAGAGCACCGTGCCCTCGGCATCCTTCCAGAGGTACACGCCGGGTGACTCCGGCAGATGCGGCAGCTTCGCGCGGATCGCGTCGCCGTCAGGCACCGGCATCAGCGGCGCCAGAGCCGTTGGCGCAGACGGCGCGCCTCATCGAGGCCGAGGCGCTCCGCGCTGACCACGAAGAGCACACCGAACACGGCGAGGAGCACAAGCGCATCGAGGCGTGGCGAGAGCGTGGGCGCGACCGCGCGGGCGCCGACCGTGCCCACGCCGGCGATCACCGACGCCAGCAACGCCCGCGAGGCGATCCCGGCGGGCGCGGTCCACGACAGCCCGTGGAGTCGGCGGCGCAAGCCGCGCGCCAAGAATCCCACGTTCGCGAATGCACCGAGCGCACTACCGATCGCGATCGCCGCCACACCCTCGATGCGGTCACGCACCGGCCAGACGAAGACCAACGCGCCGACGGTGCTGATCACCAAGGCCATCCCCGCCCCCTGCAGCGGCGTGCGGTAGTCTTGGAGCGCGTGGTATGTCGAGGTCAGCACCCGCGTGCTCGCGAACGCGACGAGCCCCACCGCGTACCCCCCGAGCACGATCCACACGCGAGACACCTGTTCCGGCCCGAAGGCGCCACCGAAGTACAGCAGGGTGACGACGGCATCCCCGACGGCGATGAACGCCACGGCCGACGGGATCACGTAGAAGAGCACGCGCGACCACGCGGCGCTGACGCCATCGCGCAGTGCGTCCGCCGCATCCGCGCGACGCGCGAACTCCGGCAGCGCTGCCGCCGCGCCGGCCACGCCGAACAACGATAGCGGCAAGAGATAGAGCGGGATCGCATAGTTCCAGATCGCCACCGCTCCGGTGGGTAGCTCCGAGGCGATCCGCAGGTCGATGAGACCCGACAGCTGTGCGAAACCGAGCGCTCCGACCACCGGCGTGAAGTTGCGGAGGACTTGGGTCACCCCCGCATCGCCCCACACCAGCGTCGGTCGGATGCCGCCCATGAGGCGCCACACCTGCGGGCCTTGCAGCGCGACTTGCAGCAGGGCGCCACCCAACGTGGCCCAGCTGAGCCACCACACCAACTGGAGGACGTCCGGCGTGCGCGGTCCCGCGGACCACAACAGCGCGATCTGGAGGAGCGACCACGCCGCGGCCGACGCATACGCGAGGAAGAATCGACGGTGCGCGTTCTGCACGCCGAGGCACCAGCCCGAGAGGACCATCACGCCCGTCATCGGGAAGAGCACGCGCATCAATCGCGTGGTGAGCTCGGCCGTCTCTGGCGCGAGGCCACCCGCCAGGATCGCGGTCAACCACGGCGCGGCGGCGATCCCGATGAGCGTGAGCGCGGCCGCCGCCACGAGCAACAGTCCGAGCACTGCGTTGGCCAACGCGCGGGCGCCGACGGTGTCGCCGCGCGCCAGCGCTCCCGCATACACCGGGATGAACGACGCGCTGATCGTGCCTTCGCCCAGCAGGTTGCGGACCGTGTTGGGAATGCGCAGCGCGGCATTGTAGGCATCCGCGGCGACGCCGTCACCGAAGAAGCGAGCCACCAGCAAGCCACGCACCAATCCCGCGACGCGGGAGACCATGATCCCCGAGCCGACCAAGCGGGCACCCCGCACGGCGCCGTCAGCGGTCCCGCTCGGCGTCGTCACCCGGAGGCGGGCCACCAGCGGGCCGCGTGGCGACGCACCTCGACGCGCACGCGCTGCACGAAGGCGTCGCCCGATCGCGCCCACAACGGCACCAGGTTCAGTGCCCGTTCCTGCGCGGCGCCCGTTGGATACAGCACGCCACGGGCCCGTGCCACGTGCTGAAGCAGATCCTGCTCCCGACGCTTCACGACCGCCAACGCGCGGCGTTCCACCCGATCGAGTCGACGCGCCAGATCACCCTTCGCGCCCGCGATGGCGGCCGCCGTGAGCACGCCCTCCAGTCGTCCGATCTCGCGGTCGATCGTCACGCGCAGAGCGCGGAGGCCGTCCGCTGCACTCGGCGGCATCGCGGCGCGGGCCAACTGCGTCTCGGCCGCGTGAGGATCCCGCAATGCCTCGGGCGTCCAGTCATGCTGCTGCAACAGCGCGGCGACCTCGTCGGGGATCACCATCCCGGACCAGCGCGGCAACGCGAGCGGGCGGGCGACGTTCAACGCATCAGCCACCGCCGAGGCCTGCGCGAAGTACGCCAACTCGCCGGGCCCGGCCACGTACGCGACCGTCGGGAGGATCTGACCTTCGGTGACCGGGCGCAGGAGCACGTTCGGGCTGAGCCGCGTGGAGGGCGCGCCGCGGCGCGCCTCCTCCCACGACACGCGACGCTTCGCGGGTGATGCCGGATCCCCTTCCCAGCTGAACACGAGCGACAGCCCACGGTCGGCGGTCACGGGCGCCTCGAATCCGGCCTGTGTCAGCGCGCGGGCGCGCTGTTCGAGCGCGTCGTGGATCGCGTCACCGCGCGCGAGGGCTTGCGTCAAGACATCGCGACTCACCAGACCCACCGCCTCGTGTGCGGCGTCGAGTACGGCGATCCCCATCGGCTCGAGCAACGCGCGCAACATGGCGACATACGCACCACCGATGGTGGCGTCACCGTTGAACTCGGCCGCGGCCTCGAGCGGACGTGCATCGGCCGCGGAGCCACACGTGGCGGCCAAGCGTGCGTGCAGGGCACGCACCTCGTTCGTGAGCGGCACGAAGGCGAGCGGCAGCCCCTCGTGCCCCGGACGCGCGGTGAGCGCGGCGACCTCGGCCCCGCGTACGCCAGGCAGGATGGTGGAGGCCGCTTCGACGAAATCCGCGTCATCCGTGGCCGCCCAGAACACGGGCACGGTGGGGATCCCCGTCGACGCCTCGTGCGCCCGCGCCATCTCCAACGCGGAGAGCGCTTTGAACACCGTGTACAGTGGGCCCCCGAACAGCCCGGGTTGCTGCCCGGTCGTGATCACCACGCCCGCATCGGCGATGCGATCCAACAATCTGGCCCCCGTGCCGAACGCCGGCCGGAGCCCCGTGAGCCAGCCGCGACATCGGTCGCTGGTGGCGCGGGCATGCGCCCGCCACGCGTCCACATCGCTCGGCACGCGCGCGCTCCACGCCTCGGGCGTCTCACCCGCGCGCAGGGCCCGACTCAACGCCGAACCGCCGAGATCCGTGGTGACCACGCGCGGACCATCGTTCGCGACGTGACTCATTTGTGGTACGGCTCCCCGCGGACGATGGTCCCGGCGCGATACACTTGTTCCGTCAACACCAGTCGCGCCAGCTCGTGTGGCATGGTGAACGGTGCGAGCGCCAGCTTGCCCTCCGCGCCCGCGATGAAGGCGCGATCGAGTCCGAAGGCGCCCCCGATGCAGATGGCCACATCACGCGCCGCTTCGCGCACGCGCTGTATCCACTGCGCGAACTGCTCAGAGGTGTGATCGACGCCCCCCTCGGTACACACCCAGTAGGTCATCGACCCGATCGCGGACCGCAGGGACTCGGCCTCGCGCGATCGCGTGTCATCCACGCTCCGCCCTTTGGCCGATCCTTCGCGGACCTCGATGACCTGCACGGGCCAATAGCGGACCGCGCGCGCCTCGTACTCCGCGATCACCGCCGCGAGGGCCGCGTCGCGCGGCGACCCGACGACGGCGATCACCAGCTTCATCAGGCGAAGGTGCCCCGGAGACGGTGCACCGTGGCGACCCGACTGATCGCCAACATGTACGCGGCCGTGCGCATGTTGACCTGATGCTGCAACGACAACTTGAGCACATCGTGGAAGCACTTCACCATGATCTCGCCGAGCCGCTCGTTGACGACCTCCTCGGACCAGAAGTAGGCCGCCCGATCCTGCACCCACTCGAAGTACGACACGGTCACGCCGCCCGCGTTCGCGAGAATGTCGGGCACCACGAAGATGCCACGATCATCGAGGATCGAGTCGGCCGCGGCGGTCGTCGGCCCGTTGGCTCCTTCGCAGATGATCTTGGCCCGGATCCGCGAGGCGTTCTTCGTCGTGATGACGTTCTCCAAGGCCGCGGGCACGAGGACATCGACCTCGAGCGCGAGCAGCTCCTCGTTGGAGATGTTCTCGCCCGTCGGGAACCCCTCCAGCGAGCCATTCTCCTTCACCCACGCGATGCAGGCCGTGATGTCGAGGCCGTTGGGGTCGACCACACCGCCGAAGCGGTCGGTCACCGCGATGACCTTGCATCCTTCCTTCGCGAGGAGATCCGCGGCGACGGACCCCACATTGCCGAAGCCCTGCACCGCGACCGTGGCTCCCGTGATCGGCATGCCAAGATGCGTGAGCGCTTCGCGCGCGACCATCATCACGCCCCGCCCAGTGGCTTCACGACGACCGAGGGACCCGCCCATCTCGATCGGCTTGCCGGTGACCACCGCCGTGGTGGTGTGCCCCACGTGGATGGAGTACTCGTCCATCACCCAGGCCATCACGCGCTCGTTGGTGTTGACGTCGGGCGCGGGGACATCGCGGTCAGGACCGAGCACCGAGATGATGCCCTGCGTGTAGCGGCGCGTCAGGCGCTCGAGCTCACCGGCGCTCATCGTGGACGGGTCGCAGATCACGCCGCCCTTCGCCCCGCCGAACGGCAGGTTCACCACGGCACACTTCCACGCCATCCACGCAGCAAGTGCGGTGACCTCTTCGAGCGACACCTGCAGGTCGAATCGGATCCCGCCCTTCCCGGGGCCGCGCGCCGTGTTGTACAGCACGCGGTGCCCCGTGAACACTTCGACCTCACCATTGTCCATCAACACAGGAATGGACACGGTGATGACCTTCTCCGGATGCCGCAGGATCTTGTACAGCCCGGGCTCGAGGTCGAGCAGTTCGGCCGCGCGGTCGAAGCGCGACATCATGGCCTCGAACGGGTTCTCCTCGTTGAGGAAGCGATCCTTGTCAGGGCGAACGATCTTGTCCGCAGGAAGAAGCAGATCTGAGCTCATCGGTTGGTTGGAGGCAGGTCCACGGTCACGCGGGCGCTTGTGAGCAGACGCTTGGTCAGCGCTGCCAGTGCGGCGTCGATCGCCGCCCAGCCCCGTTCGACTGTGATCCGCTGGGAAAGATACCACAGCGGGGGAGCTGGGTCAGGCCAGAGCGGGCCGAGTTTGACCGCGTCCTTCAGGGTACACACGACCAGAGCATCGGCCGGGAGCCGCACCAGCAGATCCCGCACGTCCTCGGCCGTATACGCGTGATGATCGGCGAACCGGAAGCCGGTCACGCGGGCGCCGGCAGCCGTGAGTTGCTGCTCGAACGGGGTCGGCTCGCCGATGCCTGACACCGCGACGACCACGCGGTCACGCAGGAGGTCGAGCGGGGCGCTCGAACCGTCAGACCAGCAATGGAGCGCATCCCCTGAGAGGGCGACCACCGCGGTGGGCACACTCGGCGCCACCGCAGCGGCCATGGCCTCCACACGCGTGACCGCCGCCTCGGGCGCCGCCTTCCGGGTGATAAGGATGAGGCCCGCCCGTCGGAGACCGCTCAGGGGTTCCCGGAGCGGTCCAGCCGGGAGCACGGCGAGCACTTCGTCCTCCGCATCGGCACTGAGGAGCACCACATCGAGATCCCGCCCGGCCCGCCGGTGCTGGAAGGCATCATCCAACACGATGGCGGTGGCGCCGCTCTGCAGCGCCGCCGCGCTCCCCGCGACACGATCAGGATCGGCGACGATGATGGCTGCTGGAACGAGCTGGGCGAGGACCTTCGGCTCATCATCGCCGAATCCGCGCAGGACGATGCCCACGCGTTCGCCCTGTTGCACCAGGCGGCTCGCCAGCCACGCCGTGATGGGCGTCTTTCCGGTCCCGCCGACACTCAGATTACCCACCGAGATGGTCGGGACCAGCGGCGCCCAGGTCTCGCGCCAGCCCCAATCGTACCAGCGATTCCGGAGCGCCGTCACCCCCGCATAGAGCCCAGCGATGGGCCACAGCAGCAGGCGCACCCCGGCCCCACCCGGTTGGCTCCGCCGCCAGAATAACGGACGGTCAAGCACGGAGGGCCTCCGCGGCTTGCGCACACGTGGCGTCCATCACGGTGCGAAACGCGTCGAGTCCCTCCTCCGTCGTACCCGCCGGCACCCACGTGTCGCTGTACGCGAGAACGACACGGGCGAACGGATACGGGATGCAAAAACGGTCCCAGCTCCCGAGCGTCCAGGCTCCGCTGTAGGCCACGCCGATGGCCACGATGGGTGCCCCACTCTTCTGCGACGCGGCCACCACCCCGGCCTGCGCGACGTGGCGCGGACCGCGCGGACCATCAGGGGTGATCGCCACCACGTGCCCGTCCAGGAGCGTGCGCACGAGCGTGAGGAGCGCCCGCGCCGCACCGCGCGAGGACGAACCGCGGACCGCCCGTTGTCCGAACCGCGCCCCGATCCGCGCGATGATCTCGCCGTCGGAGTGTTCACTCACGAGCATCGCGATCCCCTCACCGCGGTGCGCCCACACCGCCGACAGGAGGTCACCGTGCCACACGGCGAAGACATACGGCTGGCGTGCGTCACGTCGTGATCGCCAATCCGTCGGGCCGACTTGCCGTACGCGCCACGTGACGGCCAAGAGTCGCACCACCCACACGCCCAGCCGCACCGCCCACGCCACGCGGCGAGCCCGACGGTGCGCCCGCGCGTCGGGTGTGGTCACGGGAGCAGCGCGTCGGCAATGGCCGCCACCCGCGCCGATGCGCCCGGCGTGCCGAGTCGCTCGCGCACCTGGGCGAGCCCACGGCACATGGTGGCGCGCGACGCACTGGTCGGGTCCAGCAGCGGCAGGAGCGCGGCAGCGACCGCCGCCGGCGTGAAGGCATCCTGCACGAACTCCGGCGCGACCTCGCGGTCGGCGACCACGTTCACCAGCCCGATGCGCGGGATCCGCACGAGGCGCTTGGCCATCATGTACGTGAGTGCATTGGTGCGATAGACGACCACGAGCGGACAGTCCGCGACGGCGGCTTCGAGGGTGGTCGTGCCGCTCTTGCACAGCGCGGCATCGGCCGCGCGCAGGATCGGGAACGACGCGCCGCGGATGATCCGGAACGGCACGTCATCATCGCGCAGCACGATGGTCGGTGCCCCAGCGACGATGACCTCCACCTCCGGTCGCTGCTGCTGCACGAGC
>JBEIVF010000209.1:0-3413 GCA_040374005.1 Gemmatimonadaceae bacterium
AGATCTCGCAGCCGATCAATGGCGCTGCGGCGTCGTTGACGGGCTTCGAAGTCGCCGTGCAGCGCCAGCTCGACATGCTCCCGGGCGCGCTGAAGTACATCGGCGTGTACGCGAACTACAACTTCAACGATTCCAAGGTCAGCGGCCTCGACATCGCCGGTCGCGAGAACGAGGACCTTCCGCTCCTGGGCACCGCCAAGCACAGCGGCAACCTCTCGGTCTCGTACGATGCGCCGCGCTTCACGGCTCGTATCGCCTTCAACATGCAGAGCGAGTCGCTCGACGCCGGTGAGGGCGGGTACAACGAGGACGCCCGCTTCGATCGCTGGGCCGACCGTCGTACGGACATCGACGCCAACGCCACCTTCAAGGTGACGGAGAACGCGCGCTTCTTCATCGAGGCCAACAACCTGAACAACCGCCCGCTCCGCTACTACCAGGGCGTGCGCGGCCGCTTGATGCAGGACGAGTACTACGGACGTCGCATCCAGTCCGGCTTCAAGTTCGACTTCTAAGATGGTCCGTCGTGGAGTGACGCTCGCTCTCGCCTCCCTGCTTGCAGGGTGCGCCGAGGGCGAGCGCCCCGCGGCCGACAACACCGTGTCCGCTCGCGCGGACACGGCGTTCGTCGATGAGAGGTACATCTCGGCCTTCATCGAAGCCGACAACATCGACAGCCCCGCCATCTACCAGGGCGACGGCGACACCACCTGGGTGATCGCCACGGCCAAGACGACGCACACCTTGGTCGTGTTCGACGCCGTCACCGGCCTCGAAGTGAAGCGCGTGGGCACGCTTGGGTCAGCAGATGGACAGCTCAACCGCCCCAACGGCATTCTCGTGGTGGGCGACTCGGTGCTGTTCGTGGTCGAGCGCGACAACCGCCGCGTGCAGGCGTTCCGTATGCCCGGCTTCGAGTCACTCGGCACCTTCGGGACCGCCGAGCTCCGGAAGCCCTACGGGCTCACCGCGTTCCCGTCGCAAGGCGGCTGGGCGGTGTACGTCACCGACAGCTACGAGCTCGTCGAAGACTCGGTCCCGCCGCTCGACTCGCTCGGCGAGCGCATGCGGCAGTACCAGGTGACACTCGCCAATGGCCGTGTCAGCGCGACGCTGACCCGCACCTTCGGCGACACCACCGACGCCGGCGCCATTCGCATCGCCGAGAGCATCTACGCCGATCCAGCCAACGACCGGCTGCTGATCGCCGAAGAGCTCGAGACCGATTCGTACATCAAGGTCTACACCCTCGACGGCCGCTTCACGGGCCAGACGATGGGCCGGGGTGAGTTCCCGCAGCAGGCCGAGGGCATTGCGCTGTACGCGTGCGGCACGGACGCCGGCTACTGGATCACCACCGACCAAGGCCCGGTCGTGAACACGTTCCACGTTTTCGACCGCATGACGTTCAAGAAGCTGGCGTCGTTCGCGGCGGCCAAGACCAACACGACCGATGGTATCGCGCTGACGCAGAAGGGGTTCGGGCCGTTCCCCGCTGGCGCGTTCGTGATGGCGCATGGCGACGCGGCGATCAGTGCGTTGTCGTGGGCGACGATTGCGGAGCGTACTGGGCTGCGGGCGGACTGTACTGCGCCGTAGCGCTACCCGAGCACCCGCTCCAATCCGCGGATCAACGCGGTGAAGTCCAACGTCTTCTCGGCCACGCGTAGTGCCTGCTCCGTTGCGAGCTCGCGCTGCCCGTGGCCGAAGAGTTCCTGGACCATCCATGGTCCACAACGCGGGTTCCGCCACCAGTCATCGTTGAAGCGCTCAGTCAGCGACTCGTTCAACACGCCCTGCAACTGCCACGCCCGCAGGTACCGCGACGCATAGAAGCGCGGATCCACATCCACGAACGCATCGGCACGGTCGTACCGGAACGTCGTCGCCGTCGTCAGGATCTCCACGTACCGATCCGGCAGCTGCCCCCACGACACCGCGCCGCTGTACAGCTCCATCTCGTACAACAGCTTCGCACAGTAGCGGCGCAGGAACTGCAACTCCTCCAGCGCCGCCTGCCGCAGATACTGCTGCAACCGCTCGCCCTCCAGCGGCGTGTAGCGCTGCAGCCACCCGGCGTCCTGCAAGCGATGATCGAACAGCATCGCGTACCCTTCGGTCACCGAGTTGTCGCCCAGCCACCGCTCTTCGAACGGCAGGTCGGGCGCCATGTACGCGAAGTGCAGCGCGTGCCCCAGCTCGTGCATCAACGTCTGCCAATCGTTCTGCCCACCATGCGGGCGCAGGACGAGGTACACCTCGTCGGGGATGCGCACCGGATTGCAGAACGCGCGCGAACGCTTTCCCTCCCGCTCGCCCGTGTCGTAGATGACGCGGCCGTCAGCGTCGGGGCTGATGCCCATCTCCGTCACCTGACGGCGCACCTCGCGCTCCATGGCCTCGCCGGTGAACGCGTCGTCGAACTCGCGTGCGCGGAGCAAGGCCAGCGCATCGGCTCGCGTCGCCTCACCAGGTGTGATGCCGAGTCCCTTCTTCAGCGCGCGCGGCAACACCTCGTCCCACATGGCCTGCGTGTCGCGCAAGAACGCGCGGCACTGCTCAGCCAGCGGCTCCAACGTCACGCCACTCAATCGCTCGAAGGTGCCGATATACCCGTCGCCCACACCGAGCTTCTCAACGATGTCGCGCTCACGCTGCAGCAGCTCCTGACGCAACGGCGCCAACCCACCAGCCACCGTCGCCGCACGCGCCTTCTCGAGCGTAAGACGCTCGGCGCGATCCGTCGAGTTCGCAATGTCGATCGACACGCGCTGATACGGCAGCGCCTGCCCATCCGGCATCGCCACCGTCGCGGCCGCTTCCCAGCCGATGATGCGCTCTTCCAACTCGGCCGTCTGCCGCGACACCTGCGCCTCGACCAGCCATTCCATCATCATGCGCGCGGCGCGGCGCGTGCGCTCGTCGGCCTTCTGATCGAGCATCGTCTCGCGCGCAGCGGCCAACGCTTCGTCGTCGGTGGCCGCCTCGTGCTTCGCGTAGATCGCCTGCAACTCCGCCCCCGCCTTGAACCCAGCGTGGGCGGCGTAATACTCCCGAGCCAACTCCTGCAAAAATGGCTCGACCCGCTCGCGCAGGGTGTGGAGCGTATCAGCCATCCACCAACCGCGCTTCAGCGGTGGAGTGACCCTTGGCCAAGTACTCGCGCAGCACCGTGCCGACCTTCGACGCATCCACGCGGATCTGCTGCAAGTCGTCGCGGAACCGAATGGTCACCGAGCCGTCCTTCACCGAGTCCGGGTCCACCGTGATGCCGAACGGCGTGCCCACTTCGTCCTGACGACGGTACCGGCGCCCAATGGCTCCGCTCTCGTCGTGGAACAGCTTGTACGACTGCCTGAGCTCGGCGCCCAACTTCTCCGCCATCTCCGGCATGCCGTCCTTCTTGGTGAGCG
>JBEIVF010000155.1:0-4885 GCA_040374005.1 Gemmatimonadaceae bacterium
GACCAGCACCGCGCCCTTGTTCACCGGGTTGCCGGGCGTCGCGAGAATCGCGCTGACGGTGCCGTCGGAGGGCGCCCGGAGCTCGTTCTCCATCTTCATCGCTTCCATCACGACGAGTGGCGTACCCGCGGTGACCACATCGCCGACCTGGACCAGGACGCGTACGATGAGACCCGGCATGGGCGCCACGAGCGGTGCGGGACCGGCATCGGCCGCTGCCGCCGCGGTGAGGTCGCGAATGGTGCGCGTGCGTTCGTCGAGGGCGTCCACCTCGAAGCGCCAGCCATCGACCCAGAGCGTGTAGCTCCCGCGCGTCTCGCCACGGCGCGCGACCACGCGATGGATGCGCTCGCCGATGCGCAACATCTGGACGGGGGTCCCATCGATGGCCGTGAGCTGTGCGTCGGTGGGTCGGTCCGCCACGGTGATGCCGTCGGCGCCGAGCGAGACCGGGATCCGATCCCCAGCGAGATCAACGATGTATTTCATACGTCTTCCGGAACGAGTTCACAGACGGTCTCGACATGCGCCGTTTGCGGGAACATGTCGAAGCAGACCACGGAGTTCACGCGCCAGCCGGGGAGCCGGGCGACATCGCGCGCGAGGGTGGCTGGATCACAGCTGACGTAGATGAGGCGTGAGGGCGCGGGCGTTGCCGCGAGGATCGCGGCGGGCACCGCCGGGTCGAGGCCACTACGGGGCGGATTCACGAGCACGACATCCGCGGGGAGCGCGTCGGCGATGCGGTGCTCGACGCGGCCGACGAGCACGTGCGACGGCTCGTGCAGTCGCGACGCCGCCACGGCCGCCGCGTCCGCATCGAGCTCGATCGCCGTCACCTGTGGCACGAAGGTCGAGAGTTGGGCGGCGCCTTCGCCGTTACCAGCATAGGCGTCGATCACATGCGTCGGCGCGGCGCGGCGCACGAGGTCGAGCACGTGCGCGCGCAGCGCCGCCGACACCGGTTGGTTGACTTGCACGAAGCTGGCGTCGTCGCGCTTGGGGGCTGCATCACGCTCGTGGAGCACGCGACGACGCCCCCGCGGGGGGTGCCACCACAGCGAGCGCAGTGCTGGGACCGCGTCAAAGAATCGCTTGGCCAGCGGCCACGCCTCGCCGCCTTCGAACACGAACGACGCGGCGCCGTCGTCGAACAGCCGGATCGACGCGCGCCCTTCGTGGCCTTCCGGAAAGTGCTGCTGGGCCGCAAGGATCATGCGCCACACATCGAGTACGCGTGTATCGGCGAGCAAGCAATCGTCCAGCGGGACCACCTGCCCCGCAGCATCGGCGCGGTGCATGCCGCCGATCCACTTGGTGCCGCGGCGGCGCAGCGCAAAGCTCAACTTGCGGCGATACCGAAGCGGCGCGGGCGCGGCCATCACCAATGGGCGAGGGATGGTACGTTTGCCGATGCGCGCGAAGGCCTCCACGACGAGATCGGCCTTGATGCTGAGCTGCGCCGCGGGCGACGCGTGCTGGAGCTGACAGCCCCCGCATTGATCGCGCGTGTAGTGGATGCACGGTGCGTCGACGCGATCGGGCGAGTCGCTGAGTCGCCGCGTCACGTCCAGGCGCGACACTTTGCCGCGCTGATAGATGCGCCCCTCCACCTGCTCACCGGGCAACGTGCGCGGCACGAACACGACCAGCCCGTCATGACGCGCCAAGCCGTCGCCACCGGCGACGACGCGCTCCACGGTGAGCGTGGTCAACCCCGTGTCGAGCTCGTTCACCGCAGCGCGTCGAGACGGGCCGCGCGCTGCCACGCCGACTCCGTGGGCACCACCGGAGCCGCCGTGCCGCCGAGTGGACGCGCCCGGTCCTGATGCGCGATCATCGCCGCGGCCAACGCGGCCACCTCGCAGGCCTCGCGCGGCGCCTGGGCCTCGGTGAGCTCCGTGAGATGCCGCTCCAACCACTGGATGTCGAAGTTCCCCGATCGGAAATCGGCGTTCTCCATCATCCGCAGATGGAACTCGCGCGAGGTCTCGACACCGACGATGGTCAGATCGAGCAGCGCGCGGTGCATCCGCGCGATGGCCAGATCACGCGTCTCGGCCCACACGATGAGCTTGGCGAGCATCGGGTCATACGTGAGTCCGATCGTCGTGCCGCTCCCGATGCCCGCATCCCAACGCACCCCGGGCCCCGACGGCACGCGCAGATACTCCACGCGCCCGTTCGACGGCAAGAATCCGTTGGCCGGATCCTCTGACGTGATACGGCACTCGATGGCCCAGCCCTTGGGCTCGATCAACGAGCCGAACGGGATCGCCTCACCCTGCGCGATGTGGAGCTGCCACTGCACGAGATCCACACCGCTGATGAGCTCCGTCACCGGATGCTCCACTTGGATGCGGGTGTTCATCTCGAGGAAGTAGAAATCACCGTTCTTGTCGAGCAAGAACTCACACGTGCCGGCGTTCACATAGCCCGCGGTGCGAGCCGCCGCCACCGCCGCCTCGCCCATCCGCTTCCGCAGATCCGGCGACACCGCGATGGACGGTGCCTCCTCGATCATCTTCTGGTGTCGGCGCTGGATGGAACACTCGCGCTCGCCCAGCGAGACGATGTTGCCATGCGTGTCCGCCAGCACTTGGATCTCGACGTGACGCGGTCCTTCGATGTACTTCTCCACGTACACCGCGTCGTCGCCGAAGGCGTTCTTCGCCTCGCGCTGCGCCGACTCGAGCGCGCTGGCCAACGACTCGGGTTCACGCACGACGCGCATGCCTTTGCCGCCGCCGCCGGCCGAGGCCTTGAGCAACACGGGGAAGCCGAACTGCAGGGCCACCTGGAGTGCCTCGTCCGCGTCGCGCAGGGCCGTCGTCGTGCCCGGCACCACGGGGACACCACCGGAGATCGCCAGCTGCCGTGCTGACGTCTTCGACCCCAACGCTTCGATGGCCTCCGCCGGCGGACCGACCCAGATCAGCCCCGCCTCACGCACCGCGCGCGCGAACCAGGCCCGCTCAGACAGGAACCCGTACCCAGGATGGATGGCCTGCGCCCCGACCCGGAGCGCGACCTCGATGATGTGATCCCCCTTCAGGTACGACTCAGACGAGGGCGCCGGCCCGATGCGCACCGCTTCGTCCGCCGCCAGCACGAACGGCGCGCGCGCGTCCGCGTCAGAGTAGACGGCAACGGTCGAAATGCCGAGATCGCGGCACGCGCGAATGACGCGGAGGGCGATCTCACCGCGGTTAGCGACGAGGAGCTTCGAGATCTTCGTGCTCATAGCGGGATGTTGCCGTGCTTCTTGGATGGGTTCTTGTCCCGCTTGCCTGCCAGACTCTCGAGCGCGTCAATGAGTCGCGGCCGTGTTTCCCGCGGATCAATGATGTCATCCACGAACCCATGCGCCGCCGCCACATACGGGTTCGCGAACTTCTCCGTGTACTCGGACACGCGCGCATCCATCGCCGCGGTCGGATCGGCCGCGTCGGCGATCTCCTTCTTGAACAGGATCTCCACCGCGCCCTTCGGCCCCATCACCGCGATCTCGGCCGTAGGCCATGCGATGTTGTAGTCGCCACGGATGTGCTTGGAGCTCATGACGTCATACGCGCCGCCGTAGGCCTTGCGCGTGATCACGGTGAGCTTGGGCACCGTCGCTTCGCAGT
Source organism: Gemmatimonadaceae bacterium (assembly GCA_040374005.1). Lineage (GTDB taxonomy): Bacteria > Gemmatimonadota > Gemmatimonadetes > Gemmatimonadales > Gemmatimonadaceae > DASRAP01. The sequence goes on from JBEIVF010000155.1 coordinate 3,630, forward strand.
ACGCGTAGAGCAGCTTGGCGCCATGCTTGATGATGCCGCCGTGCTCCTGCGCGAGGCCCGGCAAGAAGCCCGGCACATCCTCGAACGTCACGATGGGGATGTTGAACGCATCGCAAAAACGAATGAACCGCGCAGCCTTCAGCGACGCATTGATGTCGAGCACGCCCGCGAGCACCGCCGGCTGGTTGGCGACGATGCCGACGCTGTGGCCACCCAAGTGCGCGAACCCCACGACGATGTTGGCCGCGTAATCCGCCTGCACCTCATAGAACTCGCCGTCGTCCACCACACGCTTCAACACTTCGTGGATGTCGTACGGCTTGTTCGGCGAGTCGGGGACGATGTCGAGCAGCGCTTCGTCGCGGCGATCCCGCGGATCGGTGCCCGCGCCGCGCGGCGGCGTGTCGAGATTGTTCTGCGGGATGTAGCGCAGGAGGTCGCGGATCGCATTGAGCGACGCGAGCTCCGAGTCGTGCGCGAAGTGCGCCACGCCCGACACCCCCGCGTGCACATCGGCCCCGCCGAGCTCTTCCATGGTGACTTCTTCGTGCGTCACCGTCTTCACGACGTTGGGGCCGGTGACGAACATGTACGACGTCCCGCGCACCATGTACACGAAGTCCGTGATCGCCGGCGAGTACACCGCCCCACCCGCGCACGGACCAAGGATGGCCGAGATCTGCGGGATCACGCCCGACGCGAGCGTGTTGCGCAGGAACACGTCAGCGTAACCGCCCAGGGAGACCACGCCCTCTTGGATGCGCGCGCCGCCCGAGTCGTTGAGCCCGATGACTGGGGCGCCATTCCGCACCGCGAGGTCCATGATCTTGCAGATCTTGGCCGCGTGCGCCTCGGCGAGCGAGCCGCCCAGCACCGTGAAGTCCTGGGAGAACACATAGACGAGGCGCCCGTGGATCCGGCCGAAGCCGGTGACGACGCCGTCGCCGAGGAAGGCCTGCTTGTCGAGCCCGAAATCGCGTGAGCGATGGGTGACGAACTTGTCGATCTCGGTGAACGAGCCGTCGTCGAGAAGGACGTCGAGCCGCTCCCGGGCGGAGAGCTTGCCTTTGGCGTGTTGGGCCGCGACCCGGTCCGGGCCACCCCCCTGCTCTGCCTCGGCGCGCTTGCGCTCGAGGAGGTCGAGTTTGTCATGGATGGACATGGGCGAAAGATAGCGCGGGAGGTGGGGATGGGCGCGGCGGCAGAGTAACACAAAGCCCCAGCCACTGAACCAGTGACTGGGGCTTCGCCCTTCC
>JBEIVF010000263.1:0-2508 GCA_040374005.1 Gemmatimonadaceae bacterium
CGGCAAGACCACGCTGCTGTTCTGTGCGGCAGGCATGCTCCGGCCGGATCACGGCGAGGTCCATTGGCCCGCGCTCCCACCGCGCCCCAACCGCCCGCCCGCCGGCATCGCGTACGCCGCCGACCGGGCGCCACCCTACGGATTCCTCTCGACGCGCGAGGCGCTGCTCTACGCGGCCACGATCCGCGAATTGCATGATCCGGGCTCGGCCCGCGTCGCTGAGCAACTCATCGAGCTGTGTGGGCTCAGCGAGGTCGCCGATCTGCGGACGTCGCTGTTGTCGCCGGCCCATCGTGCGCGGCTCTCCTTGGCCACGGCCCTCATTCCCGGGCCCAAGCTCCTGTTGGTGGATGACATCGACGGCGGCCCTGATGCGGTCAGTCGCGCCGCCTTCATCAAGACGCTGGAGCGCATCACGGCCACAGGGGTCGCGGTGCTCTGGGCGGCGCGGCAGCATGGCGCCGTTGCGCCGGCCGCGGCCAGCTACTCCCTAGAACGAGGGGTGCTCACCAGAACCGCACTCGGCGCGGTGCCCGTCGGCCAGCGCATCGCCCTCGAACTCGATGTGCCCTCACCCGACAAAGTGGTGGAGCGGCTGTACCCGCTGAAGACGCGCCGCCGTGGGGCGCACCTCAGAGTACCCCTCGAGGGCGCCACGCCAGAGTCGATCCTCTCGTTACTCCGCGACTTACGGATACCAGTGTACGGGAGCAGGGTAGTCCGCGAGGAACAGAAGCACGAGTAGCACGAGTAGCACGAGAAGCACGAGTAGCACGAGAAGCACGGGGCTGTACTTCGCGTTTATCTTTAGGCCGTGACCACCTTTACGCTCTTCAATACGCTGACGCGGCAGGCCGAGCCGTTCGCGCCGTCTGATGGATCCACCGTCCGCATGTACACCTGCGGGCCGACGATCTACAATCCGGCGCACCTTGGCAATTTCCGCACGTTCATCTTTGAAGACCTGCTGCGGCGTACGCTGCGCCTGGCGGGGTGGAACGTCGTGCAGGTCATGAACCTCACCGACGTCGACGACAAGATCATCACGCGGGCGGCGGCGACGGGGCAGACGATTCGGCAGGTGACTGATCCGATCGAGGTCATCTTCCACGCCGATCGGCAGTTCCTGCGCATCGAGGCGGCGGAGCATTATCCGCGCGCCACCGACTTCATCCCTGAGATGATCGAGTTGGTGGAGCGTCTACTCGCCAACGGCGTGGCGTATCGCGCCGACGACGGGTCGGTGTACTTCGCCATCAACAGGTTCGCGGGCTACGGTAAGCTCTCGCGGCTCGACACACGCGAGATCAAGAGCGGTGCGCGCGTGGCGCAGGACGAGTACAGCAAGGACAACGCCCAGGACTTCGCCCTCTGGAAGGCCGCCAAGCCCGAAGACGAGGCCGCTGAGGCCGCGTGGGATGCCCCCTTCGGTCGTGGACGCCCCGGCTGGCACCTCGAGTGCTCGGCCATGGCCATGAAGCTGCTGGGCGAGACCATCGACCTGCACGCGGGCGGCATCGACTTGGTGTTCCCGCACCACGAGGACGAGATCGCGCAGAGCGAGGCGGCGACCGGAAAGACCTTCGCGCGGTGCTGGTGCCACGGCGAGTTCCTGCTCGTGGACGGGTCCAAGATGGCCAAGCGCATCGGCAACGTGGCCAATGTGCAGGATCTCCGCGATCAGGGCATTCCGGCCGCGGCGGTCCGGCACTTCTTCTTCACGACGCACTACCGGAAGCAGCTCAACATGAGCGCCGACGGGATCGAGGCGTCCATTGAAGCGGTGCGGCGCATTGGCGCGTTCGCCGACCGTCTGGCCGCGTCCGCCACGGGCACGCCCGAGCTGGCCGGTGTGGCCGAGGACGCCCGCGAGGCGTTCCGCGCGGCGCTGTTCGACGATCTCAACGCCCCCGAGGCGCTGGCGGCGCTGTTCGTGTTCATCAAGAAGGCGAACGCCGAGCTGGACCGGGGCGGGTCGAACGCCGAGGCCATTCAGGCGGCTCGGGCCGTGTTCGCCGAGATGGACGGGGTGCTGGATGTGGTCCCTCGGGCCGATGTGGACGCCCAACTGGCCTCCTGGGTCGAGGAGCAGTTGGCCGCTCGGGTGGCCGCGCGGCAGTCCCGCGACTTCGCCACGTCCGACGCGATCCGTAACGCGTTGCGGGAGAAGGGGATAGAGATCGAGGACGGGCCTACCGGGACCCGCTGGAAGAAGATCTAGGGCCCGGGGCCCCCAAGGGCCCGTAACCAAAGGTGGGGGCTGGACTTACCCGCCTTCCCCTGACTATCCTTAGGGTCTCGCGAAAAACGCTCCGGTCGCTGACGTAGCTCAATTGGCAGAGCACCTGATTTGTAATCAGGCGGTTGCGAGTTCGATTCTCGCCGTCAGCTCTTGTCGTGCAAGAACGTCAGCGTCCGAGCAGGTCGCTCGTGGGGAATAACGGTGGGATACCCAAGTGGCCAACGGGAGCAGACTGTAAATCTGCCGGCTTATGCCTTCGAAGGTTC
>JBEIVF010000001.1:0-50254 GCA_040374005.1 Gemmatimonadaceae bacterium
CCATGACGGAGTGGCGCCCTTCTCGTTTGCGTTGCAAGCTACTCCCGCGGCGTCATCACAAACAATTGGATCCACTCCGGCCAGTTCCCGCTCAACTCAAAGAAGTCGTCAAAGTACGTCAGGCCCGCCTCCTCCATCTCCGTCACCAAGTCAGTGATCTGGGCGCCATAGAGCGGGCCGATAACGATCAGCTCACCCTCCATACGAAAATCGTCGGCGGTGAGCGCGAATCGGTCGTCGATGTCGGCGCGGGTCAGGCCCGCACCTTCGAACGCGTCGCGGCGGATACAGAGCGTGGGCTGTTCGCCCGGGATTGAGATCGGCATTTCCCCGAAGCTACTGCTGGTGGCCATCTTTCACCAATGGCGCACACTCCTGAAGCGACGCTCGACGTCATCGTGATCGGCGGCGGTCACGCCGGGGCCGAAGCGGCGGCCGTCGCGGCGCGCACCGGGGCCCGGGTGGCCATGGTCACCAGCGCCCTCGAGACCATTGGGCAGATGTCGTGCAACCCGGCCATCGGCGGCATCGCCAAAGGCACCGTGGTCCGCGAAGTGGACGCGCTGGGTGGCATCATGGCCCGCGCCACGGACCGCGCCACGCTGCAGTTCCGCATGCTCAACCGCGGCAAGGGCCCCGCCGTGTGGGCACCGCGCGCGCAGGCCGACCGCGCGCTGTACCGCACTGCGGTGCGCGCCGAGCTGGAACGCATTCCGTCGCTGCGGCTCATCCAGGGCACGGTCGCGTCGCTCATCATTGAACACGGACGCGTGGCCGGCGTGCGCACGCTCGAAGGGCGCACGATCGCCGCGCGCGCCGTGGTCATCACCACGGGCACGTTCCTGCGCGGCAAGATCCACATCGGCACCGACACGGCGATCGGCGGCGGACGCGCGGGCGAAGCGCCCACCACGCATCTCAGCGATCAACTGCGCGACCTCGGGCTCACCACGGAGCGCTTCAAGACGGGCACGCCGCCACGCATCGACGGGCGCACGGTGGACTTCAGTGTGTGCGAAGAGCAAAACAGCGAGCTCGACGACTTCGACTATTCGTGGTCGGCGTTCTGGACCACGCCGCGTATGCACCACGGCCGCGCTCGCAATCCGGTGCAGCGCTCGTGCTGGATCACGTGGGCCGGCACTGACACCAAGGACGTTGTCGCCGAGGCGCTGAATCGCTCGGCCATGTACGGCGGCGCCATCGGCACACGCGGGCCGCGGTACTGCCCATCGATCGAAGACAAGATCGTGCGGTTCCCAGCGGCCGAGCGCCATCAGGTGTTCTTGGAGCCCGAAGGTGTGGACACGGCAGAGTTGTACGTGAATGGGCTGTCGACGTCGCTGCCCGTCGCCGACCAACTGGCGATGCTGCGCAGTGTGCCGGGTTTGGAGAACGCCGAGATGACGCGGGCCGGGTACGCGATCGAGTACGACTATGTGCCGCCGACGCAGCTGGATGCCACACTTGGCGTGAAGCAATTGCCGGGGCTGTACCTCGCGGGGCAGATCAATGGCACCACGGGCTACGAGGAAGCCGCGGGGCAGGGCGCCATCGCGGGGCTCAATGCGGCGCGCTTCACGCAAGAGTTATCACTGGTGCAGTTGGGGCGCGAGACGTCGTACATCGGCGTGTTGGTGGACGACCTGGTCACGCGCGGCGTGGACGAGCCGTACCGGTTGTTCACGTCGCGGTCGGAGTATCGGTTGACGATCCGCCAGGATAATGCGCTGGCGCGGCTGGCGCCCACGGCGCTGGAGCTCGGCTTGTACACGGCCGACGAAACGGCGCACGTGGAACGTCGGCTAGCCGCCGTCGCTGAAGCGCGCGAATTGGCCGAAGAGACGAGTGTGCGGCCCGAGGTAGTGGAGTCGTATCTGTTGTCGGTCGATTCGTCGCTGCTGGTGCAGGCGGTGCGCGCGGTGGAGTTGGCGCGCCGCACCGAAGTACATCTGCGCGAGTTATTCACGCTGTGCGAGGTGGGCCATTCGCTGCCGGCTGATGCCGTCGTGACCGCCGACCTTGAGATCAAGTACGTCAAATACTTTGCCCGGGAGCGCGACGCCGCGGCACGCTTACAAGCGATGGGTGCGTTCGCGCTCGATGCCGACCTCCCGTACGACCGCTTCACGACGCTCTCGATGGAAGCACGACAGAAGTTGGCGGCGATCCGCCCGACCACCCTCGCCCAGGCCTCACGTGTGTCGGGGATCTCACCGGCTGATCTGCAGAACCTCGTGCTCGAAGTCGCGCGGGTGCGACGGCGTGGTGTGCTGGCGGCGCCGTCGTGAGCGTGGGGTCGGCGGTCTCCACCGCGCTCCGCGCGACAGGCGCGGTCTTGCTGCTCGCGCTCAGTCTGCTGCCGCTCGGTCAATGGCTGAACATTGAGCTCACGCCTGCCCTCAACTATTCGGCCGAAGGCTGGTGGAGCGGCACGGCGGTCGTCGGGCTCCTGACGTTCTTGATCGTGATCGTCGTGCATCGTATGCAACTGGCCGATTCGATGGCCGGGGCGTGCGATCGCGTGGTGGGGTTCTGGGATCGCTCGCCACACATCGCGATCCCACTGCTCGCGATGTTGGCCACGGCGCTGTACGCGTTCAATGCGATCTGGGTGTTCAGCGGCAAGCCGCTCCTGATCGATGAGATCGTGCAGGTGCTGCAGGCACGGATCTTCGTTGAGGGGCGGCTTACGTGGCCGTTGGATGCGTATCCGGAGTTTCGCTCCATCATGCACTTGGTGGAGCAGGACGGCCGGTGGTACGGCCAGTTCCCGCCCGGTGGACCGGCGATGCTGGCCCTCGGCGAATTGTTCGGCGCGCCGTGGTTGGTGAACCCGGCGTTCGGTGGTCTCTCGGTGGCCGCGCTCGCCCTCGCGCTGCGCTGGGCGCGCGTGTCGGCCGGCCTTGGCGTGGCCACCACGTTCCTGTTCGCGTGCGCGCCGTTCGTGATCTTCCAGTCGGCGAGTCACATGAATCACGTGACGTCGTTGACGTGCTTGCTGATTGCCACGGCTGCGCTGATCCGTGCGACGCACGCGGAGCGTGATCATCTGTGGGCCGGATTGATCTGCGGACTCGGCCTCGGCGTGGCGGCGACCATCCGTCCGCTCGATGCGGCCGCCTGGGCGCTGCCGGCGGCGGGATGGCTTGGCGCGCAGGCCGTGCGCGATCGTCGGTGGATGGCGTTCATCGCATCGGGCGTCGGTGTGGCGGTCCCGATGGGCATCATGATGTGGGTGAACACCCAGATGACCGGTGGCGCGCTCACGTTCGGCTACACTGTGATGTGGGGCGAATCGCAGGGGCTCGGCTTTGGGGCGGCGCCGTGGGGTGAGCCGCACACGGTGGAGCGCGGCCTGGCGATGATCGCGGCGTACTTCAACCGACTCAACGAGTTCTTCTTCGAGACACCGGTCCCGATCTTGGTGCCGGTGGCGATGGTGATCGCGTGGTCGCGCACCTCGTCGGCTCTCGAGCGGTACATGATGGTGTGCAGTGGGTTGATCGTGATCTCGTACTTCGCGTACTGGCACGACGGGTTCTACCTGGGACCGCGCTTCATCTTCACGCTCGCACCGCTCGTGGCGTTGTTGGTGGCTCGTTTCCCGGGTGTGGTCGCCGAGAAGTTCGCGGCGGTCCCGTTGATGCGTCAGGCGGCGATCGCGTCGTTCGTCGCGGCGGCGGTGGCGGGCGTAGTGTTCGTGTTGCCGATCCGCATTGCGGGGTACCGCGCGGTGTTCAGCTCGTTCCGGTGGGACTACGGTGCGTTGGCCGCGGCGGCGGGCGCACGGGATAGTACTGATGTGGTGATCGTGCGCGAGAGCTGGGGGGCGCAGGTGATGGTGCGAATGTGGGCGTTGGGCGTGCCGCGTTCGCACGCGGAGTCCTTCTATCGATTGGTCGACACCTGCGCGCTCGATGATGCCATCGGACGACTCGAGGTGCGCGGGGTCCGCGGCGAGGGTGCGATCGCGGCCATCACCCCGTTGTTGGCTGATAGTGCGCGGGTGGTGAAGAGCACGTTATCGGTGGACGACACGGAGCGCGTGTTGCCGGGTTCGACGTATCCCCCGCGATGTTTCGCACGACTGCGCGAGGATTCGGCGGGGTTCGCGCATTTGGTGCCGACGTGGTTGGAGCGCGAGTCGCCGGTGCGCTGGGTGCGCGACTTGCAGGCGCGCGACACGCTGGTGGTGCAGCCGACGGATCGCGTGTGGTTGTTGCGCGGCGTGCGATCCGACCGCACGTCAATGCTCAGTCCGGTGATCGAACGCATTGACGGTGACTCTTTGCGGGCGGCGTGGGGTAGGAGCAGGCAGTAGGTGTTGTGGGTGGGCCTTTTTTGGAGATTCTATTATGCGCAGTTTGTTACTAATTGCTTTTGCCGCGACATCGGTCGCCGCACAGGCGCCGGTGGTGACGGGTCCGCAGCTGGTGGCGTCGGGCCGCGGCGAGGTGGAGGTGTCGCCGAACCGCGCCGAGCTGACGTTGAGCGTGGAGACGCGGGCCAAGTCGGGCGCGGCGGCTGGTCAGGAGAACGCGGCGATCGTGGCGGCGGTCCTGGACTCGCTGCGCAAGGGATTCCGCCTCACCGAGAAGGACCTGACGACGGCGGGCTATATGATGCGCCCGGAGATGTCGTATCCGTCGGATGGGCGGCCGCCGCAGGTGGAAGGCTACGTGGTGCAGAACATGATCCGCGTGCGGATCAGCGAGATCAGCCGCGTGGGGGCGATCATCGACGCCGCGCTGCAGAAGCGCGCCTCGAACGTGGCGGGTCTGATGTTCTCGTCGTCGAGCATCGAGGTGGCGCGGCGCCAGGCGCTCGCGATCGCGGTAGACAATGCACGGCGCGACGCCGAGGTGATGGCCAAGGCGGCGGGTGGGACGCTGGGCGATCTGATCGAGCTCACCAGCGCTGGGAGCGACGGGTATCGCCCCCAGCCGATGCCCCTGCTGATGGAGGCAAGAATGTCGCGCGATGGGGCCTCGACAGAGATCCAGGCCGGCGACCAGAAGATCACCGCGCAGGTGTCTGCGCGGTGGCGTTTCGTGCCGCCAGCGCGGTAGAGCGGCGCGGGACAGCAGGGAGAAAGGGGGCTCGGTCTTCGGACCGGGCCCCCTTTCGTTTCACGTGAAACAGGGCCCGGGGAGCCCCGAACCCGGCCAATGTTGTTTCACGTGAAACACTGTGGAGAGCGCTGAGGTGACGGGAACGGTATATTCGCGTCTAAGGTGTACCATCTCCTTATCCAAGTGTGAACGTGGCTCGAGTACTAGCGATCGCGAACCAAAAGGGTGGCGTGGGGAAGACCACGACCGCCGTGAATCTGGCCGCCTCCTTGGCAGCGGCTGAACAGCGAACCCTGCTCATCGATGGCGATCCCCAAGGGAACGCCACCTCTGGAGTGGGGATCAGCGCTGAACAATTCAGCCGCTCAGTGTACGATGTGCTCCTGGGAGAGTCGGGTATCGCTGATGCGCGGGTCCGCAGCGTGCAGTTCAAGGCGCTCGATGTGGTCCCAGCCACACCGGACTTGGCGGGAGCCGAAGTGGAGCTGGTCTCCGCGAACGAACGCGAGCTGCGGATGCGGAAGGCCATCGCCGCCATCCGCGACGAGTACGACTACATCCTCATCGACTGTCCGCCGTCGCTGGGCCTGATCACCATCAACATGCTGGCGGCCGCGGATGCGCTACTGATCCCCCTGCAGTGTGAGTACTACGCGCTCGAGGGATTGTCGCAGCTACTGAACACGGTGCACCTCGTGCAGCGCTCGGTGAACGAGGGGCTAGCCATCGATGGCGTGCTCCTCACCATGTACGACGCGCGCCTCAACCTCTCACGCCAGGTGGCAGCCGACGCCCGGGAGTACTTCGGCGCTCAGGTGTTCAAGAACGCGATCCCTCGCAACGTCCGCCTCGCCGAAGCGCCCTCGTTCGGCAAGCCGATCATCCTGTACGACGTGGCCTCGGTCGGCGCCCAATCGTACATGGCGGTCGCCGAGGAGCTCATCGCCCGCAACAAGAGTCGGTCATAATGTCCGAATCTGCGCAGGTCGCTGCCAATTCACGGGTAGACTGATGAACGCGAAACAACCGCCGCGACTCGGGCGCGGACTCGGCGCCCTCCTCGCCGCCAAGGCCGCCGTCGAAGAACCCGTCGAAACACCCACGACGGGGCTCCGCAAACTCGCCATCGGGCAGATCCGGCCCAATCCGTTCCAGCCGCGCAAGGAGTTCCGCCCCGAAGATCTCGCCGACCTCGAGTCGTCGCTGCGCCAGAGCGGGCTCCTGCAGCCCATCTCGGTGCGCCCCGCACAGTCAGGCACTGGATTCGAGCTCATCGCCGGCGAACGTCGCCTCCGCGCCGCCCAACGGCTCGGCTGGACCGAGATCGACGCCGTCATCAAGGTCATCGACGACCAAGAGCTGCTCTCGCTCGCACTCGTCGAGAACCTGCAGCGCGCCGACCTCAACCCGATCGAAGAGGCCGAGGGCTACCAGCGCCTCATCACGGAATTCGCACTCACGCAACAAGACGTCGCCGACGCCGTGGGCAAGGATCGCTCTACCGTCGCCAACTTCCTGCGCCTGCTCGCGCTGCCGGCCTCCGTGCGCCGTCTCGTCTGGGAAGGTTCGCTCTCCATCGGACACGCGCGCGCGCTGCTCTCCTTGGGCGACGAGTCGCTGATGGCGGAGATGGCGAAGGAGATCGTTACCAGCGGGTTGTCGGTGCGCGAAGTGGAACGCCGCGTGCGCGAGCGCGTGCCCGCCAAGGGCCGCAGCGGCGCCAAGCCCAAGCCCACCGCCACCCCCAGCGCGGATCGCCGCTCGGCCGAAGCACGACGCATCGAGGACCAGCTGCGGCGCCACCTGCAGACGGACGTGAAGTTGGTGGCCACGCCCGATGGCAAGGGCGAGGTGCGCATTCCGTTCTACTCCGCCGACGACCTCGAGCGTGTCCTCGACCTCGTGCTCGGCGTCCACCGCGACACGCGGTGACGGAGCCCAGCGCACCGCGTGGCGCCGGGCTCCGGGCGCTGTTCGCCCAAGAATCCGGCGCACTCTTCGTGCACGTGCACGCCGAGTCGGGCGTGGAACATCGGACCATCACACTGTCGCCCGCCCACGTGCGCTTCCTGCGCTGGCTGGTGTCGCCGTGGAGCATCGTGCTGGCCTGCGTCCTTGGCGCCTCGTGGATCTTCTTGGCGGTGCAGGCGGCGCGGCTCCCCAGTGCGGTCACCCGCGTCGTCGCGCTCGAGGAGGAGGCGCTCCGCCTGGACACGTTGGAGGCACGCCTCATGGACCTGCAGTTGCGCTATGATCAGGTGACACGGATGTTAGGAGCAGCCCCGACCGACTCGATTACCACCGCGCCCTCCACGACCGGCGCTTCACGCTGAGGGATCTCTGATGGCGATGTTCAACAAAGACTCACGCCCGGCCGACGCACGGGCGAACGGCGGTGAAGCCACACTCTCCGTGGTCGCGCCTGGCCTCAAGGTCAAAGGCGACATCTTCGGCCTCGGCCTCCTCAAGGTGGACGGCCGCGTGGAGGGATCAGTCAGCGGGCCGCGCCAGGTGGTCGTCGGCCGCGATGGGAGCATCCGCGGGAACGTGGAGGCCTCGGAGGTGGTTCTGGCCGGAACGATCGAAGGGTCGATCCTGGGCGCGGAGCGGGTCGAGATGCAAGGGACCGCCGTGATGCACGGCGACATCCAGACCCGAGTGATCGTGGTCCACGAAGGGGCTCAGCTCAACGGCGTGGTCCAGATGTCGGCCGTGGCTGAGGCCGACGATCGCCCCGCCGTCCAGGTGGTCCGCTGACTTTAAGTCGTGACGAATTAGTAACCTTTCCACACAATTATCCAGATGGGGCGGGGGGAGTGTCCACTCTTCGTAACCCGTTGCTGCTATTGAGGTTACCGTGACGCTTGCTGCTCGGATCCGCCCGCTGATCGCAGTTGTCAACACTCTATTGATTCTGGCGGCGTGTACGCCTCGTGACAATTCGGGAGATGCCAGTGCAGTGGCGTCAGCAGATGACTTTCGTGTCGCGTTACTGACACCCGGATCCATCGCCGACCAGGCCTGGAACGGGGCCGCCTACGAGGGTTTGCAGCGCATTCGCGACTCGCTTGGGGCCCAGGTCAGCCACATCGAGGTGAAGACCCCCTCGGAGTTCGAGGAGAACTTTCGCCAGTATGGCTCGCAGGGCTATCGCCTGGTGATCGGCCACGGCGCCGAGTTCCAGGACGCGGCCGCCCGCGTGGCCCCGGAGTTCCCGCGCACGATCTACCTGAGCACCGGCGGGAATCAGGTGCAAGGCAACGCGATCGGCCTAGAGTTCGCCTTCGAGGAAGGCTCGTACGTGGCGGGCATGATCGCCGCTTCGCTGTCGCGCACCACTGTGATCGGGTGCATCGGTGGCACCGAGCTCGTCCCGGTACGCCGCTCCTTCGCCGCGTTCGCCGCCGGCGCGCACGCAGTGAAGCCCGACATCCAAGTGCTCACGTCGTACGTCGGCAACTGGGACGATGCCAGCGCCGGCAAGGAGCAAGCGCTCGCGCAGATCGGGCGACGGGCTGATGTCATCTTCGGCAATGCCGATGCCGCGGGCCTCGGCATCTTCCAAGCAGCGAAGGAGCGCACGGGCGTCCGCATCATCGGCGCGAACAGCGACCAGGCCTCCGTCGCGCCGGAGGTCGTGATCGGCAGCGTGGTGATCGATATCCCGCACGCCTTCCTCGAAGTGGCCAAGGAAGTACGACCCGCAGACTTCGCGCCGCGCGTGATCACGTTCGGCACGGCGAGCGATGTGGTGCGGTGGGTCTACAACCCCGCGCTCGCCGCTGAGATCAGTGCGGCCACGCGCGCGCGTGTGGACTCACTGACCACGGAGATCCGCAGCGGCCGCTTCATCATTCCGCGCGACCAATGAGCCCCACGCCCCTCCGCACCATCGCCGCGCACCTCGATACGCTCCTCGCGACCGAGACCACGCCCGACTATCCGCAGGCCTTGAATGGCGTGCAGCTCGAGCACCGCGGACCGGTGCAGCGCGTGGCCGTCTCGGTGGACCTCTCGCAGCGCGTGATCGAGGGGACGATCGCGGCGGGCGCGAACTTGTTGATCGTGCACCACGGGATGTTCTGGAACGGCGCGCAACGCATCCAGGGCCGCTACTATCGTCGGCTCGCATCGCTGCTCTCGCACGACATCGCGGTCTACGCCGCGCACCTGCCGCTCGACGCGCACGCGACGCTGGGCAACTCCACGCTCTTGGCCGATCAGCTCGGGCTCGTCGTGACCGGTGGATTCGCGCAGCATCAGCACCTCTTCTGCGGGGTGCGCGGGGAGAGCGATGAGCCCACCGCGGCGCTGCTCGATCGCGTGCGCGCGTTCTCCACGGCGCACGAGCACACGCTGGTGGTCACGCCGTTCGCCGGCGAGCGCCGCACGAAGCGCTGGGCGATCTGCTCCGGCGCCGGCGCGGGCCACGACACGTTGCGCGAGGCGCAGGCCCTGGGCATCGACACGCTGATCGTCGGTGAGGGCCCGCACTGGAGTGCGGTCGATGCCGATGACCTCGGGATCGTGATCGCGTACGCGGGCCACTACGCCACCGAAACGCTCGGCGTGCAGGCGCTGGGCCGCGACCTGGCCACGACCTTCGGCCTGCCGTGGAGCTTCATCGCGGCGCCCACGGGGCTGTGACGACCGGCGTCGCGCCGGCGCTTGCGCTCGGGGCGATCGACAAACGCTTCGGCGCCACGGTGGCGCTCACGAATGCCTCGCTGGTCGTCGCCCCCGGCACCGTACACGCGGTGCTCGGCGAGAACGGCGCGGGCAAGACGACCCTCCTGCGCATCGCCTTCGGACTCCTCAGCCCCGACGCGGGTGCGGTGCACGTGGCGGGCGCCCGCGTGACGCTGCGCTCACCACACGACGCCATCGGCGCCGGGATCGGGATGGTGCAACAGCACTACTCACTCGTGCCCGCGATGACCGTCGCGGAGAACGTGGCGCTCGGTCGCCGCGGCGGCGTGGATCGGACGGCGATGCACGCACAGGTGATGGCGACCGCCGCCGCACTCGGCTTCGTGGTCGAGCCCGACGCCCGCGTCGAGTCGCTCTCCGTGAGCGCGCAGCAACGCGTCGAGATCATCAAGGCCGTGGCGCACGGCGCGCGGCTGTTGATCCTCGATGAACCGACGGCCGTGCTGGCGCCATCGGAAGCCGACGCCTTGCTCGAGCGCCTGCGGGCGTTCGCCGCGCGAGGTGGCGCGGTGGTGTTGATCACGCATCATCTGCGCGAAGCGCTGCGCTCTGCCGACGACGTGACCGTACTCAGGCGCGGGCACACGGTGTTGGCCGCGCCCGCCGCGACACTCACCGAAGACGCGCTCGTGGCCGCCATGATCGGCGACCGCTTGCCGCGCACGGCCGCGGACCCGACGCCCGCGGCGCCGGGTGCGCCGGTGCTGCGCGTGCAACAGGTGACGGTGCATGATGCGCGCGGTGTGCCGCGACTCCGCGATGTCTCGCTCACCGTGCACGCCGGCGAGATCGTCGGCATCGCCGGCGTGGAAGGGAGTGGCACGCGCGAGCTGGTGCGGGTGCTCGCCGGTCGTGTGGCGCCGGAGGCGGGCACCGTCACGCTCCCTGCGGCCGTGGGCTTCGTGCCCGAGGACCGCCATCGCGATGCGCTGATGCTCACGGCCTCCCTCGCCGAGAACTTCGCGTTGGCCGAGAGCGGCGCGGCGCGCGGTGCGATGCCGTGGCGCACGATGACCGCGACGACGGCAACGCTGATCGAGCGCTTCGACGTGCGGGGCGCGACCCCGAGCACCCCAGCGGCCGCGCTCTCGGGTGGCAATCAACAGAAGTTCGTCGTCGGCCGCGCGGTCGTGACCGCACCGGACGCGTTGGTGGTGGAGAGTCCGTCGCGCGGTCTGGATGTGCGCGCGACGCAGGACATCCATGCCACGTTGCGCACCCGGCGCGCGGCGGGTGCGGCGGTGGTCGTGACGTCCCCCGACCTCGACGAACTGCTCGCGCTCGCCGACCGCATCATCGTGTGCTACGAGGGCACCCTGCGTGAGGTCGCGCGCGATCTCGCGCTGATCGGCCGCACGATGGTCGGAGCGCACGACTGATGCGATGGCGCTCGCCGTGGGTGACAGCCGGCCTCGTGCTCGTGGGCGCCGGGCTCGTGCTACTCGTGGTCCTCGTGGTCACGGGGCACGCGCCGGTGCCGGCGCTGGCGGCCCTCGGGCGTGGCGCGGTGGGCAGTTGGTACACGTTCACGTCGACGACACTGGTGCGCGCCACGCCGCTCATCCTCAGCGGCCTCGCCGTGGCGATCGCGTTCCGCGCGGGGGTGTTGAACATCGGCGCCGAAGGGCAACTGCTGATGGGCGCGGCGGCCGCGACCGCGGTGGCGTTGACCGTTCCGAGTGGCGGCGTGGTGCTCGCGCTCTTCGCCGGACTGGTGGGCGGACTGCTGTGGACGATCATCCCGGTGGTGCTCACGCAGCGGTTCGGCGTGCTGGAGGTGATCAGCACGTTGCTGATGAACGCCGTGGCGCTGTACGTGGTGGGGTGGCTGGTGCGCGGACCGTTGCAGGAGCCGACGGGGATCTACCCGCAATCGGGTGTGCTCAGCGAGGCCACGCGGCTCCCGCTGCTGTGGAATGGCACGCGACTCCATGCGGGCTTCCTGCTCGCGCTGGTGTGTGCGGGAGCGCTGTGGTGGTTCGGGGCGCGGACCGCCGCGGGCTTCCGTCTGCGGGCCGTGGGCCTCAATGCGCACGCGGCCGCGAGTGCGGGGCGCATCGACGTAGCACGGACGTCGCAGCGCGCGTTCTTAGTGAGTGGCGTGTTGGCGGGCCTCGCGGGCGCGGTCGAGGTCCAAGGGGTCACCTACGGGCTCTACGAGAATCTCTCGCCGGGCTATGGCTACACGGCGATCGCGGTGGCGTTGCTCGGACGACTCGACGCGCGCGCGGTGGTCGCCGCCGCCATCCTGTTCGCAGCGCTCCAAGCGGGCGGTAGTGCGATGCAGCGCGACGCTGGTGTGCCGGCCGTGACGGTGAAGGTCGTGGAGGCCGTGCTCATCCTCGGTGTCATCAGTGCCACGGCGTGGCAGCGCCGCCAGGAGTCGCGCGCATGATGGACGCGCTCGGACTGTTCGCCGAAGCCACGGTGCGCACCGCCACGCCGCTGGCGCTCGCGGCACTGGGTGAGGTGGTGGCCGAACGCGCCGGCGTGATCAACCTCGGCGTCGAAGGGGCGATCATCGGTGGCGCGTTCGCGGGCCTCGTCGTGGGTGGCGCGGCGGGGCCGGAGCTCGGGCTCGCGGGTGGCATGCTCGGTGGTCTCCTCGTCGCGCTCTTGTTCGCGGTGGTGGCGATCATCGGACGGGCCGATCAGATCATCGCGGGCACGGCGATCAGCATGTTCGGCTTGGGCATCACGGGCGTGTTGTACCGCGCGTGGTACGGCACCAGCGGCGCGGCGCTCACCACGCCAACGCTGTCGGCGCTGGAGATCCCGGGACTCGCGCACATTCCCGTCGTGGGACGCGCGCTGTTCGCGCAGCCGTTGCCCACGTATCTGCTCACGGTGCTGGCCGCAGCGACATGGTGGTGGTTGATGCGCACTCACCGTGGGCTCGCGCTCCGCGCGTGTGGTGAGTCACCTGCCGCGGCGCGGGCGGCCGGTATCCCCGTGCTGCGCGTGCAGGTCGGCGCGGTGCTCTTCGCGGGCGCGCTCGCCGGACTCGGTGGCGCGACCCTGGTGCTCGCGCAAGCTGGCACGTTCGCCGAAGGCATGTCGGCGGGCCGCGGATTCGTGGCCATCGCCATCGTCGTCCTAGGACGGTGGCATCCGCTCGGGGCGGTCGGCGCGGCGGTGGTGTTCGGCGCGGCGAGTGCGCTGCAGACGCTGTTCCAGGCGTTGGGCTCCACGCTGCCCTACCAGCTCTTCCTCGCGCTGCCGTATCTGCTCACGTTGGCCGCGCTGGCGGGTGTGGCCGGGCGGACGCGCGCCCCAGCGGCCCTCGGCGTGCCATTGCCCGACGACGACTGATCAGCAGCCCGTGCGCGGACCGCGCCACCGTGGTGCCCACCCCGTCGCATCACGCTCGATCAACAGCAGCATCGCGCCGCGCGCATCGGCCCGCTCGATCAAGAGGCCGGGCCGCCCCGTGGCGGTGAATCGCACCAGCGCGAGGATCTCATCGATGTCCACTTGCGATTCGCTCGCGGCGCGGCGGTCGCTGAAGCGCACGCTGAGTGCGCCCGTGGCACCCGCGCGCTCGGCGATGAGCGTGAGTTGCTCACTGCGTGGATCATCCTCCACGGCCAACGTCCGCGCCACCAACGCGATCACGATGGTGGTCGTGGAATCGAGCGGCGCTGTCCACGCGCCGCGGATCGCGAAGGGGAGTCCGCGGAAGTCCTCGACCGTGTCCGCCACGGCGCGCGAGGCGAGTGACGCGATGTCGATCGCGAACCGCGAAGAATCGCGCGGCGTCAGCCCCTCGATCGAGTCCAGGGGGATGGCCATCGCGGCGCCACGCGTGAGCGCGACGCGCCAGAACGCGTCCGTCGCCAGCGGCGACTGCGGCCACGCGGGGCACTCGCTCGTCGACGGGCGCAGGCTGCTCAGCACGCCGACACCAGCGCCCCCGGCGCGCGCGAACAGGTCAAGATCGAGTCCCTCGGTGGGACCGAGCACCGCATCAGCCGTACCGACCGACGGCGCGAGCGGCGGGATCAATGCCGCCCCCTCTCCGGTGGGCGCCGGCACGGCAACGAGGATGCCGTACTCGGCCGGCCACGTGGGGGCGAGCGGTGCCTCGGGAGCGGGCCGCGCGGGTGCCGCGGGTACTGGCAACGCCGCGGGGTCCATCGTCGGCTGATCGCGACCACACGCCGCGACGATGAGCGAGCACAGGATGGTGACGACGAGGCGGCTTCTCACCTGGTGGAAGATAGGGTCCGCCGAGGGCCCAGCGCCACGCCAGCACTCCGCAAGGCTTCCTCTTCCAGTGGGCTCCCCTCACTTGGCTTCGAGCCAGTTGGGGCCGACTCCGATATCCACCACGAGCGGCACCGACAAGGTGGCGGCCCCCTCCATGGCCCGCTGCACGAGCGGTCGAAGAGCGTCGAGCTCCTCGGGCGGGGCCTCGAAGACCAACTCGTCGTGCACCTGGAGCAGCAACGTGCTGGTCATGCCGGACGCAGCGAGCGCGGCGGACACATCGAGCATGGCCTGCTTGATGAGATCGGCCGCCGACCCTTGGATGGGGGAGTTCTGCGCGATCCGCTCGCCGAAGGCCCGCACATTGAAGTTGCGGTCCTTGATCTCTGGGATGGCGCGGCGCCGTCCGATCAACGTCTCGGCGTAGCCCTTCTCCTTGGCGAAGCGCACACAGTCGTCGAGGTACCGCCGCACGCCCGCGAACCGCTCGAAGTAGGTGTTGATGAACTGCTTGGCCTCGTCCTGCGCGATCTTCAACTGCTTGGCGAGTGAGAAGGGGCCCTGCCCGTAGATGGTCGCGAAGTTGATGGTCTTGGCGCGCGCCCGCATCTCGCTCGTGACAGCATCGAGCTCCACGCCGAAGATGACCGCCGCGGTCTGACGATGGATGTCCCCGCCAGCGCGGAACGCGGTCACGAACGCGGGGTCCTGCGAGAGGTGGGCGAGCAACCGCAGCTCGATCTGCGAGTAGTCGGCCGCCAAGAATTGCCATCCCTCGCGCGGGACGAAGCCCCGCCGGATATCGCGCCCCACCGCCGTGCGGATGGGGATGTTCTGCAAGTTCGGATCACTCGAGCTCAAGCGCCCCGTCGCGGCGACCGTTTGTTGGTACGACGTGTGCAGGCGCCCGGTGCGCGGATTCACCAAGGCGGGCAGCGCATCCAGGTACGTGCTCTCCAGCTTGGCGAGTTCGCGGTACTCCATCAACAACACCGGTAGCGTGTGTCCTTCGTCAGCGAGCTCTTGCAACACGGACGCGTCGGTGCTGGGGCCTGTCGCGGTCTTCTTCTTGATCGGGAGCCCGAGCTTACCGAACAGGATCTCGCGCAGCTGCGGATTGGAGTTGATGTTGAACTCTTCGCCGGCCTCGTCCCAGATGCGCCGTTCGACGAGCGTCCGCTCCGCCGAGAAGCGCGTCTTGAGCGACGCGAACCACGACAGGTTGATGGTGACCCCCACCCACTCCATCTCGGCGAGCACATCGACCAGCGGCAGCTCGAGCGCGGTGAGCAGATGCGTGAGTCCCTGTGCCTCGAGCTGCGGCGCGAAGTGCTCCCACAGCCGCCACGTGTAGTCGGCATCTTCGCACGAGTAGTCGCGCGCCCGCTCGATCGCGACCTCGCCGAAGGGGATCTGTTGCTTGCCCTTCCCCGTCACGGCGTCGTACGGGATCATCGTGTGATGTAGCAGCTCGAACGCGAGCGCATCGAGCCCATGCGACCGACGTCCGGGCTCGAGGAGGTAGCTGCCGAGCATCGTGTCGAACGCGAGGCCGCGCACGCGGACGCCCGCGCGGCGCAGCACGAGGATGTCGTACTTGGCGTTCTGCGCGATCTTCGCGACGGCGGGATCCTCGAGCAACGCCACGAGCGGCGCCATCGTCGCATCGGTGAGCGGCGGCAGGTTGCGCACCACCGGTGTGTCCGCGGCGACGCTGATGTCGCCGAAATCGAGCATGCTCTGGCCGCCCGGGGTCCGATGCGCGAGTGGCAGGTAGTACGCCTCGCCTGGCGCCAACGCGATCGCGATCGACACGAGGTTCGCGCGGAGCGCGGCGACGACGGGCGGCGCCCCGGGCTCGAGTTCGGTCTCGGTGTCGAACGCGATGCGGCCGGTGGCGCGCGCCTTGGCGACGAGCGCGTGCAGCGCGTCGAGGGTGTCGACGGTCGTGTATGTGGTGGGGATCGCCGCGGCGGCGGGCTGTGCGACGGCGGCGGCGGCGGCAGCATCCGCGTCGGCCTCCCCGAGCGACCGCGCGAGCGTGTTGAACTCGAGCTCGACGTACAGCGCACGCAACGTGGCCACATCGGGTGGTTCGACGATGAGCGCCGCGAGATCGAGATCGATCCGGAGGTCGTACTGCGCAGAGACCAACGCCTTGGAGAGCTTCGCGCTCTCGATGCCCGCGGCGATCGCCTTCTGCGCGCGCGGCGGTGTGAGCTCATCGACATGCGCGAGGATGGCGTCGAGTGAGCCCCACTTCGTGAGGAGCTCGACCGCGCCCTTCTCGCCGATGCCTTTCACGCCCGGCACATTGTCGGACGTGTCGCCGACGAGCGCGAGGAAATCCACGACTTGCTCCGGCGGCACGCCCAAGCGTTCGGCGGCATTGCTGAGGTCGTACCACTTCTCGGTGGTCGCGCCGGGACGGCCGTGGTACGGGTTCAAGATGCGGATCCCGGGCCGCACCAGTTGGAGCAGATCCTTGTCGGGAGAGACCACGACGACCTCGACCCCCGCGGCCACGCCCTTCAGCGCGAGGGTGGCGATCACATCGTCCGCTTCATAGCCCGCGAGTTCGAGGAGCGGAATGCGCTGCGCGGCGAGCAAGGTCTCCACGCGCTCGACCCCCCGGTCGAAGTCCGCTTGCGCTTCCGGCTCGAGCGAGACGCGTGTGGCCTTGTACTCGCTGTACATCACCTCGCGGTCCGACAGGCCCGCGTCGTGCACCCAGCCGAGGTACTCGGGGTGATGCGTCTTGCGGAGCCGCTCGAGGAAGTTGGCGATGCCCCAGGGGATCGCGGTGTTCTCGCCGCGGCTGGTCGCGAGCGGCCGCCCGCCGCCGGTGGCATGGAATGCGCGGTAGATCAGCGCGTAGCCGTCGACCAGGAAGAGGCGGGGAGTCGGAGTGGTGGTCACGCTCACAACTTGGAGCGGGACGCCTCTGGAATCCAGCCGTCAGCGAGGCGGCGCCGCATGGCGCCGCGGATCACTGTCCGGCGCGTCGGCGCGCGGCCGCCGCTTGGACCTCGGCCTCACCACCGGGCGACAACCGCCAGCGATCGAATCCCATGGTGTTGGTGAAGACGACCGTGAGGCGATACTCCGCGTACTCCCACACCTGCACGCGGCCCCGTTGGGTGGTGGCGTCGTTGGGATAGCGATCGAGGATCTGATCGGGTTCACCGAGGAGCAGGAAGACCCGCCCGCGATCCGTTTGCCAGCCGAGCGTCGCGTCCTCGCGGAAGCGCGCGTTGGCCTGGCGCAGTCGATCGAAGTACTCGCGCAGCCCCTCATGATCGCGGGTGCTGGGGTCGGGGTCGGTCTCGGTGAGGAACGCGTTCCACGCCGCCCCACGCGCGTCAGGATCGACGGCGCGCAGCGCGCGCAGACGCGCGGGCGTGCTGTAGAACTGCAGGTAGTTGAGCATGTCCTCCCACGTGGTGACGGGGAGGTCGTCGCCGAACGCGACGAAGATGGGCGTGCGCGAGAGCTCCGAGCGCCCGTCGACGCTCACCACGGCTTCGGCGACCCCGAGGCCGATGCTGGCCACGGGGACGTACGCCACGCCCTGCCGTAGCGAGGCCGTGCGCTCCGTGGGCACGATGGCCTGCCACACGACGCGCCCTTCGACGCGTACGGCGAGCTGCACCGGTGGAGCCTCGGGGCGGACGTCGTACGACTCGATGTAGACGGCGATGGTGGAATCGCGACCGAACACGGCGGACGCGCGCGGCGAGAGCAGCAACCGCGGCATCGAATCGCGCGCGATGCGTGGGATGAGCTCGTAGAACGGCAGCGGGGACGAGAGGGTCCCGGCATCGAGCCGCGGCAACGTGACGGGGAGCGTTTGGGCCGCCCGCTTGCCACTGACCTCGTCGCGCACCGCCACTTCGAGCTGGTAGTCACCCGGCGGCGCCGTGAGGATCTGCTGGAAGAGGATGGCCTCGTCCGTGCGGCTGGTCTCCCGGAACGAACCGACACGGACGACTTCGGAGGCGTCGGTCTTCTGCACCGTGGCGCCGGCCCGGCGGAGCGTGAGCGTGACCTGGTAGCTGGCGCGGTAGAGGTCGCCTTCGCGGCGGAAGGTGAGCGCGTTGGCGGCCATCGACAGGGCCGTCAGCAGATGGGTCGAATCGGGGGTGGCGGCGGCGAGGTGTCCGACCGAGCCCGTGAAGGGTACGGCGCCACCCTGGGTCAACATGCCGACCTCGGAATACAGCGCGCCGACCTCGACCGGCGTCCGGGCGGTGTCGACGGGGGGTGGGGGGGCGGGCGGTTGCGGGAAGTCCTCACGGCCGGCGCCGCGACCGATACAGGCGGACAACACGAACAGAAGACCTATGATGGCCCTCTGGTTCAGCGTGCGAATACGGTGCGAAGAACGCGTCACAAGGTCTCCTACCCTGGTAGTCGCCGGAAGATCGAGCTTGAATGGCGCTGTGCTGAACGTTACTATCGCGCGGTGTCCAGAGAATCCCTCCTCGGTACGACTGTCGCCGGCTTCACCCTCGAATCGCTTGCTGGCGAAGGGGGGACTGCAACGGTATACCGCGCCGCGCATCCCGAACACGGGCCCGTGGCGGTGAAGATCCTGCGCGAAAAGCTTCGTCAGGACAAGACCGCCGTGGCCCGATTCGTTCGCGAAGCGCAGTTCGGGACCCGCGTCGTCCATCCCAACGTGGTCAAGACCTTCGAGATCGGGGAGGCCGATGGCCTCCACTACCTCGCGATCGAATGGGCCGCGGGCGAGATCTTGGAGAAGTTCGCCAAGCGTCGCGCGCCGCTCCCTCCCGAGGAGGTGGTCCAGATCGTTCTCCAGATCGCTGACGCCGTCGGCGCGGCGCATGCCGTCGGCATCGTGCATCGCGATCTGAAGCCCGAGAACCTGATGTACGACCCGGAGACGCACGAGGTGCGGCTCTTGGACTTCGGCATCGCGGCCAACACCGACTCCCCAGCCGATGAACGGCTCACGCGCGCCGGGTTCTTCGTGGGCACGTTGATGTACGTGGCCCCCGAGGCCCTCAGCGGCGAGATGGTCGGCCCCGCGGCCGATCAGTACAGCCTGGCGACGATCGCCTACTTCCTGCTGGTCGGCACGTTGCCCTACACGGCCCGCAACCCGCGCGAGATGTTCACGCAGCTGCTGTCGCAGCCGCCGGTGCCACTCAACAACGCCAAGCCGAACATCAAGCTGTCGGCCGCGATCGAAACCGTCGTGATGAAGGGCCTGAGCAAGGCCCCCGGCGATCGCTACGCCGACGTGCAAAGCTTCGCGAAGGCGCTCGCGGGCGCGGTCGCAGCCACCCCGAAGGAGTCGAGCGGCGGATTCATGTCGAGAGTGAAGGGACTGTTCGGACAGTAACGAAACAGTAGAGTAGCACGAGAAGCACGGGTGGCACGAGAAGCACGAAACTGCGATCCCGTGCTACTCGTGCTACTCGTGCTTCTGCCGGTTCATGTCCCCCGGATCCACCGGAATCCACAGCGTGAAGCTCGACCCACGGCCGGGGGCGCTTTCCAGGGTGATGTCGCCGCCGAGGAGTTGCGCGAGGCGGCGCGAGATAGAGAGACCCAGCCCGGTGCCGCGGGCCATGGAGTCGCCGCGGGGGCCGGCGTCCACCTGCTCGAACTCCTCGAAGATGCGCGCCTGATGGGGCGCGGCGATCCCCACGCCGGTATCCTGGACGGCGAGGGCGATCCATACGCCGTGCGCGGCGGGCAGGTGCTGGGGCAGGAACGCGCGGTCCGCCGCCGACTGACTGGCCTCGACCAGCCGCGCCCGCACCGACACGGTCCCACTCATCGTGAACTTCACGGCGTTCCCCACCAAGTTCACCAGGATCTGGCGCAGGTGCGTGGGGTCGGTGCGCACCCTGGGGAGCGTGGTGCCGATGCTGATCGACAACGCCAGCCCCTTCTCGATCACGATCGGCTCGATCTCGCTCACCACATCGAGCACGAATGGGCGTAGCGCGAGTGGCTCGGCATGCACCTCCATCCGTGCGGCCGCGAGCTTGGAGAGATCGAGGATGTCGTCCACGAGCTCGCGGAGATGGTTGGCGCTCGTCTCGATCCGCTCCACCGGGCCGGCCTGCCGCTGCGTGAGTTCGCCGTAGACGCCCTCGCGGAGCATCTCGACGAAGCCCACGATCGCGGCGAGCGGGGTGCGCAGCTCGTGCGAGACATTGGCGAGGAACTCTCCCTTGGCGCGGTTGGCCCGCGACAGATCGGAGGCGAGCTGCTCGAGCATCGCGGTGCGTTCGTCGAGCGACCGCGCTTGCCGTCGCACCCGCACGCGACCCACGAGCAACGCGATCAGCGCCGCGGCCGCCAGGAACACGAGCGCGACCTGCACGCCGGCCACATCCCCGGCGCGCGCCGCGCGCACGCCGAGCCACACCGCCACGCCGATAGCGGTGACCGTGAGGGTGACGGCGAGCCGTCCCCACCTGCGAGTTTGCCACGTGCGCATCATCCCGTCAGCTTTCTCCCAATGACCGACACCGATCGCCTCCTGACCCTCCTCGCCGCGCGCTCCGCCAAGCGCGGCGACTTCGTGCTCGCCTCTGGACGCCGCTCCGATCTCTACGTCGATGCGCGGCTCACCACCATGGACCCCGCCGGCCTCGCCTTGATCGGCCCGCTCGGCCTCGCGGCGATCGAGGACGCTGGGTGGAACGCGACCGCGGTCGGTGGACTGACCTTGGGCGCTGATCCCGTCGCCTATGCCATCGCGTATGCGTCGGCACTCGCCGAACGTCCGGTGCGCGCCTTCACGGTGCGGAAGGAAGCGAAAGCGCACGGAACGGGCAAGCTCGTCGAAGGTCCGTTCGCCGCCGGCGACCGTTGCGTCATCGTGGAAGATGTCATCACGACGGGCGGTTCGGCGCTCAAGGCGATGCAGGCCGTGCAGGCGCACGGCGGGATCGTCGTCGGCGTGCTCGCGGTCGTGGACCGCGAGGAGGGCGGACGGGAGGCGATCGAAGCGACCGGGGTTCCCGTGCGCACGCTGGCGACCCGCACGCGGATCGTCGCGCTCCTGTAGCGCTCCTGTAGCGCCCCTCGGCGGCCTACAGCCCTGGGGCGAGGGGGCGGAGGTGCCCGAGCGTGGCGCGGTGCGGGAGCACCAACTCGGTGCGGAAGCGCTCGAGCATGCCCTCGCCATCGTATCGGCGGCGGAACGCACTCGCCGAGAGGTCGAGCATGGTCCGGACATGCCGGCCGAAGCTCTGTGGCGACGAGTACTCGAGCGTGTACGCCACGGACGCGATGGAGAGCCCCGAGTTCTCAAGTAAGCGCGCGGCGCGCATCAGGCGGACGTAACTCAAGTACTTCTTGGGCGCTGGCAGGCCGACGCGCAGGAACCGACTCATCAACGTGCTCGGCACGACGCCCAGCGTGGTGCACAGGGCGCGCACGGTGCCGACCGAGCGCGGTGCGCGGAGGATGGTCTCGAAGAAGAGCCAACAGTCGTCCGACACGTTCGAGAGATCGACGGCCAAGCGCGACAGCGCGATGCGTTCGATGTCGCCGATGGCTTCGGTGCGCAGCACGTCGCGCAGTTCGCGCCACCCGCCGGCCGCGCGCACATCGACGAGCGTGCG
Source organism: Gemmatimonadaceae bacterium (assembly GCA_040374005.1). GTDB lineage: Bacteria > Gemmatimonadota > Gemmatimonadetes > Gemmatimonadales > Gemmatimonadaceae > DASRAP01. Next base: position 21,605 of record JBEIVF010000001.1, read on the forward strand.
CACGCCGCTACGTCCGAGCGCGAGCACGTTGCGCGCCGCTTCGCTGTCATTGGACGAGAGGATCGCGACCGCCGCCGTGGTCGGGAACTCGCGGACGACGGCGGCCAAGCGTGGAGAGTCGCCCGCCGCGCAGCGCGTCGCGGAGAGCAGCATCGCGGTGGCGCGATGCTCCCGGATATCGCGCACGGCGTCGTCCAGCGACTCGCGATGAATCGCGCGGTAAAAGCCCTCGCCGGCCGAATCCACCGGGACGCGCTCGCTCAGATCGAGCAGGGTGGTGACCACGGGCGAGCGACGAATGCGTGGCACGGGACCGGCCGGGGGAGACGACATGGGATCCTCAGCGAAGGGTGTGCGCGGAACATCGGCGCAGTCGTCACCCCCCCGTCATCGGCTTTTCGGTTTGTGGTGCAGCCCCGGTGCGAGTACCTTTCCGGTGTTGATACGATCGGCCGGACGATCGCGTCGGGGTCGCGAGATCCCGCCGAGGAACGTCCGGGCTCCACGGACAGACTGCCAGGTAACGCCTGGGCACGGACCCCCGTGACGGATAGTGCCACAGAGAATAGACCGCCGATGCGTTCGCGTGTCGGTAAGGGTGAAACGGTGGGGTAAGAGCCCACCGCGTGTTCGGCAACGGACACGGCACGGCAAACCCCAGTCGGAGCAAGGCCAAGTAGGCGATGAGGCGCAGTCCACGCCGATAAAGACATCGCGGGTCGGCCGCTTGAGGGGCTGGGTGACCATCCTCCTAGAGAAATGATCGTCCGAAGCGTGTTGGCTTCGACAGGACCCGGCGTACAGGCCGGTCGTATCAACACCCCACTCTGGCGCGCACTCGTTGCCGGAGTGGGCCTGCTCGGTGCCTGTGCTCCGCGAGGACCCGCGCCACGTGGCGTGCCGACTCCCGTCGCCACGCCCGTCGCGGTCGCGCCCGTTCCGGTCGTCACCACCGTCGCGATCGCCACGCCATCGGTGGATGCGCGCTACACGATGCGCACCGATGCCATCATCGACACCCGAGCCGATACGCTCGCGCGACGCGACACCGTGCGCACGACGAGCGGCCTCCGGGTCACGCCGCGCGGATCGGCGTTCGATATCCTGCTCGACTCGCATGTGGTGATGCGGCGCGGCGTGGCACCACTCCCGCTCGTGCGTGGCGCGCGGGCACTCGCGCGACGGATCACGGGCAGCACGGTCGAGTTCGCGGGCGCGGGCATGGAGCACCCATGTGCGAGCCCGGCCCGGGCCGCGTTCGAGGCGACGCGTGACCTGTGGGTCTCCTGGCCATCGTCGCTGCGCGTCGATGCACGGTGGACGGACTCGACGACCACCGCCGTGTGTCGCGATGGCGTACCGCTGTCGCTCACGACCCTCCGCCAATACCGCGTGGAGCGTGTGCTCAGCGATACGCTCCTCATCGTGCGACGCGAAGCCTTCTTGCACGTCGAGGGGAATGGCCTGCTCCGCGGCGACCCCACCCGGATCACCGGCGACGGCACGAGCGAGGCCTTGCTCTACCTGCGCCCGACCACTGGATGGATCGACTCGGCGCGCGTCAGTGGCGTGCTCCGCCTCACGGTGCGCGGCACGGTGCGCACGCAGCAGGTGGAACAACGGACGCACAGCCAGATACACCGCGCGCCGAACATCCCGTAGGATGTTCGGCGCGCGTGATGCGTGACCGACGGGCGGCTCAGTCGACGAGGCGCAGCGGCATCAACAAGCACAGATAACTGCCCGGCTTGTCCCAGCCCTCAGGCTCGATCGTGCACGCCCGCTCCGGCGAATGGAACGTGAACTTGAGTTCGTCCGTGGGCAGGTAGCGCAGCATCTCGAGCAAGTACGCGGCGTTGAAGCCGATGTCGAGCGGATCGCCGGTGTAGCGCACCGTGAGTTCGTCCTGCGCTTCGCCCAGGTCCGGCGTGCTCACGCTGAACTTCACCATGCCGGCGTTGAACGACAACCGGATGCGGTGCGTCTGATCCGACGCCACGATGCTCATGCGCCGGAGCGCGCTCGTGAACGCGACCTTGTCGACGTACGCGATGCGATCGTTGTCGCGTGGGATCACCTGGTCGTAATTGGGATACGGCCCTTCGATGAGTCGTGTGTACACGACCGTCAGTGGTGACCGGAAGGCGAGATGATTGTCGCCGCGCGCGATCTCCAGCTCTTCTTCGGCGGGGAACAGCTTGCGGATCTGCTCGAGCGCCTTGGGCGGGATGATCAGATCGGTCGGCACCGGACCGCCGCTGGCCGGCAATTCCATCTTCGCGAGGCGATGTCCGTTGGTCGCGACCATGCGCATGCTATCGGGCTTCAGCTCCCACAGCACGCCGTTGAGGATCGGTCGGCTCTCTTCGGTCGACGCCGCGAAGGCCACGTGGGAGATGAGCTGCTGCAACTCGCTCGACGGGATGCGCCAGCTCTGATCGAAGCGCACCGACGGCGGCGCCGGGAACTCACTCTTCGGCAAGCCCAGCAACTTGAACTTCGAGCGCCCGCACTCGAGCGTGACCCGCTGTTCGCCTTGCGCCGCGATCTTCACTGGCGATGGCGGCAACTCCCGCGCGATCTCCGTCAGCTTCTTCGCGGGGATCGTGATCGATCCTGGTGACTCGACGTCAGCGCTCACTTCCGTGCTGACCGCGATATCGAGATCAGTCCCGGAGATGCGGATGCCGCGATCCGTCGTTTCCACGAGCAGATTGGCGAGCACCGGTAGGGTCGTCTTCGACGGGATCACCGAGGCGACCGCCGCGAGTCCTTCTTGCAACTTTTCGCGAGAGATGGTGAAGCGCATGCGCTTTCCTGGAAAACGACCCGTCCGGGCCTGTGATGGTCAGTGAGTTATCAGATCCGGAACAACGGCAGAAGTAATAGTAATGTGGAGAGCGTGGAAGAACTCCGGAAGTCTATGCGGTCATTGACGATGGATCGCTTTTGACCGCGTGGAAAGGGTGTGGGAATCGTGTGCACAACCCGGTTATCCCCATCCCCCGTCCGCCGACCGCCGGATCCACGTGAACTAATGGGGAGAACCGAGACGTTTCCGCAGGTTCTCCACACGTTCCCGGAAGTGCGGTTCCGTCTGGAGCATCTCCTCAACGCGCTCCAAGCTGTGGATGACCGTGGAGTGATCGCGGTTGCCGAACGCGGCCCCGATCTCCACCAACTGGAGGCCGGTGATCTGCCGCAGCAGGTACATCGCCGCCTGGCGCGGTACCGTGAGCGTCTTGGTGCGGGTCTTGGACCGGAGTCCATCGACCGTCACGCCCCACTCCGCCGCCACGGCCTGCTGGATGCCCACCACCAGCGTATCGGTGGCGAGGTCTGCCCCGGGGTCGTCGGCGTTGCGCAACTTGTCCCGCAGGGCCTCGCGGGCCAAGCCGAGGGTGATGGCCGACCGCTTGAGGGACGCGTAGGCCAGCAGCTTGAGGATGGAGCCCTCCAGCTCACGCACATTGGTCCGCACGTGCTCGGCGATGAACCGAATGACGTCGTCGCCGATGGTGTGCTCCAGGTGGTCCACCTGGGCTTTTTGGCGCAGGATGGCGATCCGGTGCTCGAGATCGGGGATGGCGATGTCGGTGACCATGCCCCACGCGAAGCGCGAGACGAGGCGCTGCTCGAGGCGCGGGATCTCGTCGGGCGGGCGGTCGGAGGTCAGGACGATCTGCCGGCCGGCCTCGTAGAGGGCGTTGAACGTATGGAAGAACTCTTCCTGGGTCTGTTCACCGCGGCTGATGAAGTGCACGTCGTCGACGAGCAGCAGATCGGTCTCGCGGTACTGGCGGCGGAAGAGGTGCGTGGTCCGCTGGTTGATGGCCGAGATCAGATCGTTCATGAACTGTTCGGCGGAGATATAGACGATGCGGGCGGTGGGATCGCGCTGGAGGATGTCGTGGGCGACGCCCTGCATCAAATGGGTCTTTCCGAGGCCGGTGGGACCGTAGATGAAGAGCGGATTGTAGGCCGTACCGGGCTGTTGCGCGACCGCCGCCGCCGCCGCCGCCGCGAGCTCATTGGACTTACCGATGACGAAATTGTCGAACGTATACCGTATCGACAGTGATGGTATGGTGGCGTTCTGCTGTGTCGTCGGTGTAGCTGGTCGAGGCGCTTTTTCGACGAAGAGGTCCATCTGTGCGCGCTTGACCCGCTCGGCCTGCACCTTGAACTGGATGCGGATCGGGTGGCCCAGGGCGACTGGGGCGAGGCGCTCGAGCACGGCGCCGTGCTTTTGTTCGTTCCACTCCACCGACCACTGGTCGGGGGCGGTCACCGTCAGCGTCTGCTCGTCGATCGAGTCGGCGGTCAGCGGGGTGAGCCAAGTAGAGACGACCTGTTCCGGGAGTTCGATCTTGGCGCGATCGAGGAGTCGGGTCCAGGCTTCTGCGGGAGTTAGTGACATTCTGCGGGCTGACGGACATCGGAGCTTGGGGGGGCGATTCTATGGTCCGTTTGTGGAAAAGTCAACGCGAGCGAACCCCGAACGTCCGTGACGTCTTGAACCATCTCCAAGTCTGGGTTACGTTTAGCGTTCTGTATCTCACGAAAATCAGTTGTTACCTGGAGCCGTAGATGGGCAAGCCGACCTACCGTCCGCGCAACAAGCGCCGCATTCGCACGCACGGCTTCCGTGCGCGGATGGAAACCAAGTGGGGCCGTGAGGTCCTGAGCCGTCGCCGTAAGAAGGGCCGCAAGCGCCTGACGGTGAAGCTCCCCTCGAAGTACGCTGGCGCCTGAGTCGGAGCGATTTCCTCGGCGCTGTCGTCTGACGCGCGCCGAGGATCTCCAACGCGTGCGCGCTTCGGGCGCGCGGCTTCGCGTGCCGTCTCTCGATGTCCGCACCCTCCCGAACGCGCTGTCACACGCACGCATCGGCATCGTGGTGCCCAAGTACGGAGCGACGGCAGTGCAACGCAATCTGATCAAACGTCGTTTGCGCGAGCTGGCGCGCCGCGAATTACTCGCGGCGCTCCCGCCGTGCGACGTCGTGCTCTGGGCTACCCCTGGCGCGTATCGCATCGATTTCGACGCGCTCCGCGCGTCGGTCGTGCGGGCGCGCGAGTTGCTCGCGCCGTGATCCGCCAGGCGGCGCAGTGGACCATGCTGTTGATCATCCGTGGGTATCAGGTGATCCTGGGTCCGCTGCTGCCCCCGGCGTGTCGTTACGTTCCAAGCTGTTCCGTCTATGGGATCGAGGCGGTGGAACGCCACGGTCCTTGGCGCGGCGGATGGCTCGCCGTGTGCCGCATCGCGCGTTGCCATCCGTTCCGACGCGGTGGCTACGATCCCGTCCCTGACTGAGATATCCGCCAATGGATCGGCGTTTCTTCACTGCTTTGTTGTTGACCGGCGCGGTCGTGTTGTTGACGCCGCTGCTGTTCCCGAGCTCGCGCCTCCCGGCGCCTGGTACGCCAGCGGCGGATAGTCTGGCTGCGGTCGCGCCCGCGAGTGCCACACCGGCCACGCCGCCGCCGGCGCCCGCCAGCGCGCCCACCGTTGGCGCACCGTCCGCGATGACGGGCATCGACCCGATCGCTGCGCAAGCGGTGATCCCGGTGGGCGAGGACACGCTGCAGACGCCCCTGGCGCGGCTGCGCTTCTCCAACGTGGGCGGCGCCCTCGTGGGCGCGTCGTTCACCGCGTACCAGACGCTCGACGACACCACCGCCGCCGTCGAACTCTCGCGCGGGACGGAGCCGTTGCTGCGCTTCCGGATCCAGGCAGGCGGCGATCCACTCGCCCTCGACGAGACGACGCTGCAACGCGAGCCGGCGCTCGATCTGCCGAGCGGGATCGCGTATCGCGGTGTGGTGCGCGGCGTGCCGGTGCAGGTGTTGTGGAGCTTCGCGCCTGATTCGTATCAGGTGAAGATCAACGGCAAGGTGCAGCCGGTCGGCTATGTGGGCCGCGTGACGGTGCAGGCCGACGGACTGGCGCCGGGCGGCTTCTTGCTCGTGGATCTGCCGGAAGGATTCCGCAGCAGCGAGACGGATTCGCTGAGCGACTATCAGCATTTGGCGTATTCTTTTCGCTCGGTGGCCGACGGCGCCGATCTCGTGCGCTTCGGCAGCTTGGATCCGGGCGAGCGAGAAGTGATCCGCGGCCCGCTCACGTGGGCCGTGGCGAAGAGCAAGTATTTCTTGGTCGGACTGATCCCGACCGACTCGGTCGCGGGCTTCGCCGAGATGCAGGTGACGGGCACGCCGAAGAACGGCAAGCTCACCACGAACGGCAAGGCGACGGTGGTGGTGCCGCTGGTGAACGGCGCCGCGAGCATGGAGACGTACGTCGGCCCGCAGGAGTGGCGTCGCTTGGTGGCGATGGGCCGCGAGTTCGAGACGGCCAACCCGTACGGCGGCTTCATGCAGGGCGTGATCCAGCCGTTCGCGACGATCGTGATGCGCGTCCTGCTGTGGATGAAGGACACGCTCGAGTTGCCGTACGGCTGGACGCTGATCGCCTTCGGCTTCTTGATCCGCATCGTCCTGTGGCCGCTCAATCAGACGGCCATGCGCTCGAGCTTGAAGATGCAGATGGTGCAGCCCGAGATGCAGGCGGTGCAGAAGAAGTTCAAGAACGACCCCGAGAAGCTGCGCACCGAGATGATGCGCATCTACAAGGACCACGGCATGAGTCCGTTCAGCGCGCTGAGCGGGTGTTTGCCGATGTTGATCCCGATGCCGGTGTTGTTCGCGCTGTTCTTCGTGTTCCAGAACACCATCGAGTTCCGCGGTGTCGATTTCTTGTGGATGACGGACATCTCGCAGGCCGATCCGCTGTACATCCTGCCGCTCGTGATGGGCGCCTCGATGTTCGTGCTGAGCTGGATCGGGATGCGCAACGCACCGCCCAATCCGCAGGCGAAGATCATGTTGTACGTGCTGCCGCTGATGATGATGTTCTTCTTGTTCAACTTCGCGGCCGGACTCAACCTGTACTACGCGGCGCAGAACATCGCGGCGTTGCCGCAGCAGTGGCTGATCGCCAATGAGCGCCTCAAGGCCACCAAGAAGGTCGCCGTCACCTAGCGCGGGGGACGCGCTGTTCGGCGACACGATCGCCGCGATCGCGACCGCCCCCGGCCGGGGCGCGGTCGCGATCGTGCGTTTGAGCGGGCCGGAGGCGGCCTCCATCGCTGCGCAGTGCGTGGCGCCGTGGCCCGTGGCGCCGCGCGTAGTGTCGCGCGCGGTGGTGCACCGTGACGACGGCACGCTCGTCGACGATGGCCTCGTGACGTGGTTCCCCGCGCCGCACTCGTTCACCGGTGAGGACACGGTGGAGTTCGCGGGCCACGGCGGCATGATGGCGCCGGCCGCGGCGCTCGCCGCGTTCGTGCGCGCGGGCGCGCGGCCCGCGCTCCCCGGCGAGTTCACCCGCCGCGCGGTGCTCAACGGCAAACTCGATCTGCTCCAAGCCGAAGCGCTCGGCGACGTGATCGACGCCCCCACGGGCGCCGTGCAGCGTGCCGCGACGGCGCAACTCAGCGGCGCCTTGTCGCAGCGCATCACCGATGTGCGCGAATCGTTGCTCGAACTCGAAGCGCTGCTCGCCTACGACATCGACTTCCCGATGGAGGACGACGGGCCCGTGGCGCGTGAACGCATCACCGCGGCGGTGGACGAGAGCCTCGGCGCCCTCGCGGCGCTGTTAGCGACGGTGCCGGTGGCGCGCATCGCCCGCGAAGGCGCGGTCGTCGTGCTCGCTGGCGCGCCGAACACCGGGAAGTCGTCGCTGTTCAACGCGCTGCTCGGTGAGCAGCGGGCGCTGGTGACCGCGATCGCCGGCACGACGCGCGATGCCATTGACGCCATCGTCGAGGCGGAGCCGTATCCGTGGCGCGTCGTGGACACCGCGGGGTGGCGCGACACCGACGACGAACTTGAGCGCCTCGGGATCGAGGTGAGCGCGCAGTGGTTGGCGCGCGCCGATGTGGTGCTGTTGTGTGGAGCGTCGGCGACCGAGCGGGCGCTCGTGCACGAGGCGATCCGGGCGCGGACGGGCGCGGCGCTGGTCGGTGTGCACACGAAGGCCGATCAGTCGGCGAGCAACGACAGTGCGGTCGCCGTCAGCGCGCGCGATGGGACGGGGCTTCTCGCGCTGCGCGCGGCGATCAGTGGGGCGCTGGACGCACGCTATCCTGCGCCGTCCGTGCCGCTCGTGTTGCAAGCACGTCAGGCCGCGGCGCTCGAGCGGGCGCACGAGGAGCTCGCGGCGTTTCGCGCGGTGTGGATCGCCGACGCGATCCCCGCGACGGTCGCCGCGGTGCATGTGCGTGCGGCGGTCCTGGCGCTCGACGAGATGATCGGCGCCGTGGACACGGAGGATGTGTTGGGTCGCGTCTTCGCGCGGTTCTGCGTGGGGAAGTAGGGAGACCTAAGCGGACTGCGCCGCGCTGGCCGAGCTCACGGCGAGCAACTCATCCGCCGACGCGCGGAGCGCCCACGCGATCCCGTGCTCCCGCACGGCGGTCTCCACGAGCTGCGCGCCGATCAGGTAGCCAGCGCGCTCGGGGAGCACCACGCGCTCGAACGTGCGCGCCGCCGCGCTCATCCCGCCCGAGAGATACTTGAGGCGTAGCCCCAGTCCCGCGCGGTCGAGGTCCGCCGCGATGGCCCGGTGCGCCACACTCGCCAGCTCGCGCGCCTGCGCGAACTCGCGCCGCGCATAGCCGAAGTACTCCCACGCCGCGTGCCCCGGGCTCACCGCCCGCGATGCCTGCACGGCGAGGCCTTCGTTGACCACCAGCTCGCCGAGCGGGGCCTGGCGGCCCGTTTCCCAGTACGAGTAGTTGCCGCCCGCGCAGGCGACCAACGACTTCATCACGCTGCGGCTGGCCGGCGAGGTGTAGCGGATCGCGTGCGCGATCTCGTGCGCGAGCCACATCGGGATGAGCTCGGGATCGAGCCCCAGCCCGTGCGTCGCCGGATTGGCGACCCCCGTGAAGTGCTCCAGCGCGACGAACACCACGCCGCGGCCGTTCACCACCAACTCGCCGGCATTCGCCGCGCCGACGCCCACCATGAGCACGATGTCCACCGCACAGTCCTGCGCGAACAGCTCCACGCAGCGCTCCTCGGCGTGCCGCGCGAGCGCGATCACGTCGGCGTGCGCGAGCATCGCGCGGAGGTCGTCGCGCGGCGCGAGCGCGGCGGCGCGCATGACGTCGCGCGCCAGCGGGCCGTCAGGGTCGACGACGTAGTTGTGCCAGTACGCGCGCAGCAACGGGGCGTGCGCGGCGAAGTACCGATCGTAGGCGGCTACCGGGTCCGCGGATCCAGCGACAGCGAGGAAATCCGGCAGCAGATTGATGAGCATCGTCTCGGTCTGGGCGGCGCGGGGGTGGGAACGCGACCGCGCGGAATGATACATCCGCTCGTGAATGCGAACAAGTGAGGCCAGGCAAGCCGCCGGCCGGTCCGGGGTCGGGGATGATGCCGCAGATGCAGCCGTGCGGAGTCGTGGCTAGCTTGTCGCCCATGCGTGAATACCAAGCGGTGATGCTCCGACTGACGCGCCACGAGCGCGACGACGAAGAAGCGTTGACGGATCTGCTGAACGAGCGGAGCCGCGGCGGGTGGGAATTGGCGTCCGTGACGCAAGACGGGACCCGGATGACGGTCGTGTTCCAGCGCACGGCCGAGTCGGAGACGTGAGCATCGAGATCGAGTTCGCGGGCGCGGCCCGCGAGGTGACGGGGTCGTGCCATATCGTGCGCGCCGCCGGTCGCACGGTGATGCTCGATTGCGGGCTGTTCCAAGGACGGCGGGCGGACTCCGCGGCGAAGAACCGCACCCTCCCACTGGACGTGGCCGAGTTGGATGCGATCGTGCTGTCGCACGCGCACATCGACCACGCGGGACGGCTCCCGTTCTTGGTCGGCGCGGGATACCGCGGCCCGATCTTCTGCACGCCCGCCACGCGCGACCTGTGCGCCCTGATGCTCGCGGACTCCGCGCACATCCAGACCAAGGACGCGGAGTTCTTGGCGCGTCGCGGGCGCGAGTACGTGGAGCCGCTGTATGGACAGCGCGAGGTGGTCCAGACGCTCTCGCAGATGATCGCGGTGCCGTATGAGCGCGCGCTCGCGGTGACGCCGGGCTTCGTCGTGACCTTCGTGGATGCGGGGCACATCCTCGGCTCGGCCAGCGTGATGCTCGACATCACCGCCGACGACACCACGCGGCGCTTGGTGTTCTCGGGCGATGTCGGCCGCAAGGACTTGCCGATCATCCGCGATCCGGTGGTGCCGACGGGCGCGCACGCGCTGATCGTGGAATCGACGTACGGGGATCGCGATCACGCCTCGGTGAGCGGCGCCCGCGACGAGCTCGCGCGCGTGGTGCGTGAGACGGCGGCCCGCGGCGGACGGATCCCGATCCCGGCGTTCGCCGTCGGGCGCACGCAGGAGATCGTGTACGAGCTCCACGAGCTGCTGGACGAGGGTGCGATCCCCGCGATCCCCATCTACATCGACAGTCCGTTGGCCTCCGGCGTGACGGGCGTGTTCGAGATGCACCCCGAGATGTACGATCAGAGCGAGTCGGGCGTGCGCACCTTGGGTCGGTTGTTCCGGGATGATCGCGTGCGGTTCACGCGCGATGTGGACGAGTCGAAGCGCTTGAACCAAGCGACGGGACCGATGGTGATCATCGCCGCGTCGGGCATGGCCGAGTCGGGCCGGATCCTGCACCACTTGGCGCATGGGGCGAGCGACCCCCGCAACACGGTGTTGATCGTCGGCTTCATGGCGGAGCACACGTTGGGGCGGCGGTTGGTGGAGCGCGCGCCGGTCCTCCGCATCTACGGCGAGGAGATCCCGTTCCGCGCGCACGTCGAGATCATCTCGGGGTATAGCGCCCACGCGGACCGCGTGGAGTTACGGCAGTGGATCGACGCGCTGCGGGCGCAGTCACCGTCACTGGGTCCGATCTGGCTGGTGCACGGTGAGGCGTCGGCCCAGGATGCCTTGGCCGATGCGTTGGCGGCCGATCACCTGCAGGTCTCCACGCCCGAACCCGGGTCGCGGCACACGTGGTGACGACGGGGACTCGTCGCGGCTCGGCCTCGACGCGGCTCGTCGAGGCGGCGCTGTCGTTGCTGTGCGTGGATGGCGCGAGCGGCGTGAGCGTGCAGCGCGTGGCCGATGCGGCGGGGGTGAGCAAGGGGCTCGTGCACTATCACTTCAAGGACAAGGACGCGTTGCTGACGGCGTGCGCCGATGCGTTGGTGACGGATCTGATCGCCCGCGACGAATTGGCGCGGCGCGGCCGCACGGCGGCCACGCTCCTCGATGCGCTGTGGCAGTCCGTGCGGTCGTCGTTGGTGGATGGGCGTCGCCGCGCGTTGATGGCGCTCTACGCCGAGTCGCCGGCCGGCGTCCGCGAGGCGCTCGCGCGGCTGGCCCGCGACCGGCATGCGGCGGCGACCGCCGTGCTCGGGACGCTGGAGGACGTGCTCGGCTGGACCCCGCGCGTCCCGCGTTCCACCCTCGCGGCGGCGTACGTGGCCCTCGCCGACGGTCTCGCGTTGGATGCAGCGGTGCGTCCGGATGCCGATCAACGGCACGCGTTCGACGCGTTCTGGTTCGCGGTGCTGTCGGACGGCAGCTGATGGGCCGGGAGTGTCCCGCCACTGTGCGGGGCACTAGACTGAGCGACCTATGATCGGTGTGCGTCGGTGGTCCGTGCGTCGGCTCCTCGTGGGTGGGATCGGGGGGCTCGTCCTGTTGTGGGGATCACTCATCGCGACCGTCGTGTATGTCGGCGCCACGGATGATCGGCGGCCGAGCGATGCCATCGTGGTCCTCGGGGCTGCGCAATACGCGGGCCGGCCCTCGCCCGTGCTAGCCGCGCGTCTCGACCATGCGTTGGCGTTGTGGCAAGAAGGCGTTGCTCCGCTGGTGGTCCTGACGGGCGGCACGGGCGATGGGGACACGACGAGCGAAGCCGCGGTCGGTGGTCGGTACCTGCGCTCGCGTGGGGTGCCCGACTCGTTACTGCTGCTGGAGGAGGATGGACGCACCACGAGTCAGTCGGTGCGACGGGCCGCCGAGATCCTGCAGGCCCGCGGGCAGGTGCGCGTGGTGCTCGTGAGCGATCCGTTCCATGCGCTCCGGGCGCGCGTGTTGGCGTGGCGCTGGGGTCTCGACGCGGTGACGTCCCCGACGCGCACCAGCCCGATCGCGCGGACGCCCTCGCGCGAATGGCGATATGTGGTGATGGAAGCCGTGAAGGTCCCGGTCGCGGCGTTGGTGCCTACATGGTAGCCTGTCCGCACTGGCGCCGAGGGCGCCGTCCGGCGAGGATTCGGCAGTCCTTCACACGAACCACAGAGCTTTCGATGCCTTCCCTGCTGCGCCCGTTGTTGTTGCTCGTTGCCGTTCTCGCCGTCGCGTGCGGTGGTGACGACGATCCGATCGCACCCGTGACGGAGCAGACCGTCGTCGGCGCGTGGAACCTGCGTGGCGTGAACGGTGGTCCCATCCCCTTCGCGCTCGCCCAGACGGTCGACGTACTCCTGCAGGTGCGGAGTGGCACGATCACGCTCACGGCGGACAAGCGGTATCGCGACGTCCAAGATTTCCGCATCTCGCGGTCGGGGCAATCTGATACGCTCTTCTCGGACACCATCTCCGGACGCTGGACGTTGGTGGGCAACGAGATGACCGTTGCCGTTGACGAGATCGATGGTGGGGGACAGATCCCGTTGCTGTTCGTGAACAATCGGCTCTTGAAGATCGAGTCCGGCTTCACGTACAACTACCGCAAGTAGCCGACGCGCGCGCGGGGGACGGGAGGATGCAACTACCGATCGAGACCTATCGGTTGGCGAACGGCTTGCGCGTGACGCTCTCTCCGGACCGGACCGCGCCGATCGTCGCGGTGAATCTGTGGTACCACGTGGGCTCGGCGAACGAGCGCGCTGGGCGCACGGGTTTAGCGCATCTGTTCGAGCACATGCTGTTCCAAGGCTCCGAGCACGTCGGCGTCAACGAGCACTTCGAGCTGGTGCAGCGCGCCGGCGGGACGCTCAATGGCTCCACGTGGCTCGACCGCACCAATTACTTCGAGACGATGCCGTCCCACCAAGTGGGATTGGCGTTGTGGCTCGAAGCGGATCGCATGGGGCACCTGTTGCCGGCGATGACGCAGGAGAAGCTCGACCTGCAGCGCGATGTCGTGAAGAACGAGCGTCGCTGGTCGGTGGACAACCGTCCGTACGGCACGTGGTGGGAACGACTGCCCGCGGTGTGTTTCCCGCCCGAGCATCCGTTCCATCACTCGCTGATCGGCTCGATGGATGATCTCTCGGCGGCCACGCTCGAGGACATCGCCGGATTCTTCGCGACGTACTACACGCCGGACAATGCCGTGCTCACCGTGGCGGGCGACTTCGACACGGCGGAGGTGCAGCGCGTGATCGAGACGTACTTCGGGGCGATCCCGCGCGGGAGCGCGCGGCCGCCGCTCCCACCGATGACCCTGCCCGACACGTTCGGCGGGTGGCGCCGCGAGACGGTCGAAGATGACGTGGCGTTGCCGCGGTTGTTCCTCGCGTGTCGCATCCCGCCGTTCGGGAGCGAGACGTGGTACGCCGGGTCTATGGTGGCGGCCGTGCTCGGCTTGCGCCGCGGGAGTCGGTTGCATCGCACGCTGGTGCGGGAGCAACAGATCGCGGTCGACACCTCGGCGTTCACGTACGACCTGGCCAAGGGGAGCGACTTGCTGGTGATCGACGCGACGGCCCGGCCGGGCATCAGCGCCGAGGCACTCGAAGCCGCCGTGGCCGGGGAGCTCGATCGCGTGCTCGCGGACGGTGTACACGAGCACGAACTCGCGCGGGCCCGCGCGATCATCGAGACCGACTACTTGACCGCGATCCAGAGTGCGCAGGACCGCGCGGATCGTCTCTCGATGTTCGCCACGTACTTCGATGACCCGAGGCGCGTGAACACCGAGCTCGAGCGCTATCGCGCAGTCACGGTGGCGCAGGTGCAGGCGTTCGCGCAGCAGTATCTCGGAGCGGACAATCGCGCGTCGTTGTCCTACATCCCGCGCGTGGCCGCCGCGGAGGTCGCATGAGCACGCCCTTCCCGCCACGCCCGGTCGCTGCCACGCCACGGCCGTATCACTTCCCGCTGGTGCAGCGCGCGCCACTGGCGCGCGGCGCGCAACTCATCGTGGCGCCGCTGCCGCGTGTGCCGCTGGTCTCGGTGATCCTCGTCTTCCATGCGGCGGGCGCGGACGCGGATCCCGCTGGTGCGGAAGGACTCGCGTCGCTGACCGCCGCGCTCCTCCTCGAGGGCTCGGTCGCGCGGCCGGGCATGGCGCTCACGGATGCGTTCGAAGCGCTCGGCTCCTCGCTCTCGTGCCAGGCGGATTGGGACGCGACCACGGTGGGCTTCACCGTGCAACCGCAGCATCTCGAGGCGGCGTTGGCGTTGGCGACAGAGGTCGTGCGCACCCCGGCGTTCCCCGCCACGGAACTCGCACGCGTGCAGGCTGAGCATGCCTCGGATCGGTTGCAGGGGCTGACGGAGCCGCGGGCGTTGGCGGAGTTCGCGACGCACTGGTGTGTGTACGGCAGCGCGTCACGGTATCGTCGGTCGATCAGTGGGACGACCGCCAGTGTGGCGGCGCTCGACACGACCGCCGTGCAACGGTTCTGGGCGACGCGCTACGCGCCGGGCACGCTCAGCGTGATCATGACGGGCGACATCACGCTCGAGCGTGCGGCGCGCGGCGCGGAGGCGTTGTTGGCGGGGTGGGACGTCGCGGCGCCCCCGCCGGTCGCGCTGATCACCGACGCGCGGCACGCGTCGCCGCACATCCACGTGGTGCACCGTCCGGATGCGCCGCAGAGCGAACTGCGCCTCGCGCGCGTGGGCGTCCCGCGGGTGCATCCGGATTACTTCGCGCGCACGTTGATGAACGCGATCTTCGGCGGGCTGTTCTCGTCGCGGATCAATCTCAACTTGCGGGAGCGCAACGGCTACACGTACGGCGCCCACGCGGGGTTCGATTGGCGGCGCGCGGCCGGACCGTGGACCGCCTCGACGGCCGTGGGGACCGAGGTGACCGTGGCCGCCGCGCGCGAACTGCGTCACGAGATCGCGCAGATGCAGGCCGCTCCCGTCACGAGCGATGAACTGTCGCTGGCCACGAGCTTCCTCACGGGCGTGTTCCCGCTGCGCTTCGAATCCACGCAAGCGGTGGCCGGCGCGCTCACGTCGCAAGCGATCCTCGGACTGCCGACGGATTACTACGACACGTATCGTGCGGCGATCACTGCCGTGACCGCCGACGCGATCCAACAGATCGCCGTGGAGCACTTCGCGCCCCACGCCCTGCAGATGATCGTCGTGGGCGACCTCACTGCATTGCGGGACGACCTCACCGCGTTGGCGTTCGGCCCCATCGTCGAGTACGACGTCGAGACGATCGAGCGCGCGCCGTGACGGAACCGGGGAAGGTCGGCGGGCGTCGGGTGCACCAAGGGCGCGTCATCGCGCTCGACATCGACACGGTGCGCTATCCCGATGGGAGCACCGGCGAGATGGAGGTGATCCGCCATCCGGGCGCGAGCGCGATCGTCCCGGTGCTGGGCGACGCACACGAGGCCGATCCCACCATCCTGCTCATCCAGCAGTACCGGTACGCCACCGGCGGCATGCTCTTTGAGATCCCAGCGGGCCGGCTCGACGCGGGCGAGGATCCCGCCGTGTGCGCGGCGCGCGAGCTGCGTGAGGAAACGGGATGCGTGGCGGCGCAGGTGACCCATCTGTTCACGATGTTCACGACGCCCGGCTTCACCGACGAGGTGATCCATCTGTACGCCGCGACCGGGCTCACCCGCGGCGCGGCGGCGCGCGAGGCGCACGAGTTCATCGAGCTGCTCGAGGTCCCGCTCTCCGCGGCGCTGGCGATGGTGGACCGTGGTGAGATCCGCGATGCCAAAACGGCGCTCGGCCTACTCTACTTCGCCCGTTCTCGCGCCGCCCGCTAGGCCGCTCAGGCAACCCTGGTGGGAATAGTGGTGTCCTACCCAGAGGACACCAACTGGTATGCCGCGATCCGCAGCGCAGCGAGCCCAGTTTGTAAGACGCTCACCGGCTACGACTTACACGACAAAACGCCCAGCGCGACTGACGTGGCACAGCTCCTGCACTAGAAAGGCTCCAGTGCGGTGCTACACCTCGGCTTCGGGTGGCGCATCGGTACGACGGACGATTTCAGGAGAGGGACGATGGGACAGTCAGCGATTCGCCAGGTCACCTCGACCGGCCTTGAGCCTCGGGACCAGCTCCGCCAGCAGGACGACACCGCCTTGGTGACGACCTTTCTGCACGGCGATGAGCGGGCCTTCACGGTCCTCGTTGAGCGCTACCAGAGCCGCCTGCTGAACTTCATCTACCGGACCATCGGCGATCGGGAGCGGGCCGAGGATCTGGTGCAGGAGGTGTTCGTCCGTGTGTACCGTCATTTGGGGCGGTTCGACCGGTCGAAGAAGTTCTCGACGTGGATCTACACCATCGCCTCCAATCTGGCCAAGAACGAGCTGCGCAATCGCTCGCGCAACCCGCTCGTGTTCTTCCAGGCGCTGGCCAAGGGTGGCCCGGGGGAGGAGGAGCGTCCGGTGGAGTTCGAGGACCACAAGCTGCGTCCTGATGATCTGTACCGGAAACGGCACCTCCGTGAGGCGGTGGACTCGTCCGTGGCCCAGCTCCCGGCGCATCACCGCGAGGTGTTCGTGCTCCGCGAGATCGAGGGCAAGTCCTACGAGGAGATCGCCGAGATCACGAACTGCAACCTGGGCACCGTGAAGTCGCGGTTGAACCGGGCGCGGACGGCCTTCGCGGCGCTGGTGCAACCGCTGATCGACTGAGTGGGTGGGGGGGGTCTCCGGGTGGGGAGGCGGGGCCGTAGCGTTGCTAAGCTGCGGCCCCGCCGGCATTCTCCCCTGTGGGAACCGGGAGTACCTCTTCGGGTATGCGCCTTTGTGACCAGCCTCACCCCCCCAACGATGTACTGCCGCCAATTTCGCGCGCTCCATGCGGAGTATCTCGACGATACGCTGTCGGGAGACAAAACGGACGCGATGCAAGAGCATCAGCGCGCGTGCCCGACGTGCGGCGATGAGGATTCGCGGGTGCGGCGTTCGCTGATTTTGGCGCGCAACAGCATGCCGATCGAGGTGTCTGCCGATTTCGGTGCGCGTCTCGCGGCGCGGTTGGCCGCTGAGCCACGACCGGTCGTAGTGTCGGCATCCGCGCGGGGCTGGTCGTCGCGGACCGTGTGGATGTGGGCGGGGATGGGCGCGGCAGCGGCCGCCGTGGCCATGGTCGCCATGCGTCCGGCGCCGCAGGCGCCGGTCGTCATGGCGCATGCCGCGGTGATCGTGATGCCGCCGCCGGTGCCCGCTGAACCGATCGCCGCACCGGCCGTGTTCGGTACGGTGGGATCCTCGCTCCCGGTGTACCCGGCGATGTTGATGGCACAGCGTGCGACGGCGTACTTCGCCGCGACGCACGTGCAGACGGTCGCCTTCCAAGCCGCCCGCTAAGGGTCGCCGCCGTCGGCGGCGGCTATATTCCGCGTATGAGTGACGCCGCGCTCCGTGCCCTGCGCACGGCCCTCACCAAGGGAAAGCCGTTGGACCGGGTGTACTACCTCCACGGCGATGACGACTACCGCAAGGAGCTCATCGTGCGCCAGGTCATCGAGCGCACGGTCGACGCGGCCATGCGTGACTTCAACGTCGAAGTGCGTCGTGGCCACGAACTCGATGCCGCCACCCTCGCGGGGCTCCTCGATGCGTTGCCCATGATGGCCGCGCGGCGTGTGGTCGTCGTGCGCGATGTGGATGCGTTGAAGAAGCCGGCGCGCGCCGCACTCGATCACTATCTCGCCCGGGCGTCAGAGGAGACCATCCTCCTGTTGGTCGCGGCCGCAGAGGTGAAGCCCGATGCGACGCTCACCAAGCAGGCGACCGCAGTCGCGGTGGAGTCGTTCACCGAGGAAGAGCTCGAGAAGTGGCTCATCACCACGGCCGAAAAGATGGGCGCCACGCTCGATGCCGCCGGTGCGCAGCTGCTCGCGGCGGCGGTGGGCTCCGATCTCGCGCTCGCGACGGGTGAGCTCGAGAAGCTGGTGTCGTACACGCGCGGCGCCCCGATCACCGCGGCCGCGATCAACGATGTCGTCGGCGTGCGGCAGGGCGAGACGATGGGCGATCTGCTCGACGCGATCGGGCACCGCGATGTCACGCGCGCGCTCCGGCTGCTCGGCCCCGTCTTGGGGCAGCCGAAGACGAGCGGGGTCCAGCTCTTGTTGGCGCTCACTGCGCAGACCTTGGCGTTGGCGTGGGCCAAGTCGAAAGGCGGCCGCGCCGACTTCTTCGCGTTCCTCAAGTTGGGTAAGTCGTTCACTGGCCGATCATGGAGCGAAGCGGCCACCGCGTGGAATGCGGCGCTGCCCAAGTGGTCCCTCGCCGAACTCGATCGCGCGCTCACGTTGTTGCACGCGGCCGATCGCTCGCTGAAGGACACGCGCATCTCGAGTGACGAAGCCATCCTCGCCTCGCTGATCCTGGCGATGGCGTCCCCGACCCGGCCCCGGAGGGCCGCGTGATGTTCCGACTCCTGCTCGTTTCGTTGTTCGCCGTGGTCCTCACCACCGAGGCCGTCGCCCAGAACGCCATGCGGGCCGACTCGGTGTTCGCGCGGGCGCGCCGACTCGTGAACGAAGGTGCAGGCACGGAAGGCCGAGCGCTGATCGACTCCCTCGTGCGCAGCACCAAAGAGGGCAGCGCCGAGCGAGCCGATGCGCTCTACTGGCGCGCCGCGCTCGCCCCCGACGCCGCCACCGCGCAGCGCGACTACGTGCTGATCACGGTGGACCATTCGCTCACCCCGCGGGCCGCCGATGCGCTCCTCGGCCTCGCGCAGCTCGAGTACGCCCGCGGTGATCGCACCGCCGCGCGGCGCCATCTCGAGCGCCTGGTCCTCGAGCATCCGCAGGCCACGTCCATCACCGAGGCGTGGTATTGGCTCGGCCGCACGCGCATCGAGATCGGCGATGTGGCGGCGGGATGCCAAGCCCTCGACCGCGCCCGCAAGGCGTTGCCTGCCGCCGAGGTGGAGCGCCGCAACATGGTGGACTACGCCGCACAGTCGTGCCGCAATCTGCCGGCCGCGGGCACGACGCCACCGCCCCCCCCCCCGACCACCACGACGGCGACGACCACGGCGACACGCGGTGCGTGGACCGTGCAAGTGGCCGCGTTCAAGACCAAGGCCGAAGGCGAGCGGTTGGTCCGTTCGTTGACGGCCCGTGGCCATGCGGCGCGCGTGATCGAGCCCTTCGGCGCGGGCGCGACGCTGTACCGGGTGCGCATCGGCTTCTATGCGACGCGTGCGGACGCCGTCGCCGTCGTCGCGACACTCAAAGCGCAGCGGATCGGCGCGATCGTCGCGGAGACGGAGGCGCGGTGAGCGGCAGTGCGGCCACGCCGCTGATGCAGCAGTACGGCGAGATCAAGGCCCGGCATCCGGATGCCATCTTGTTCTTCCGGATGGGCGATTTCTACGAGATGTTCTACGACGACGCCGAGACGGCCTCGCGTGTGCTCGGCCTGACGCTCACGTCGCGCAACAACGGCGGGGCCGCGGCCGTGCCACTCGCCGGCATCCCCGTGCGCGCAGCGACCGACTATCTGCGTCGCTTGGTCGAACAGGGATTCCGCGTGTCGATCTGCGAACAGATCGAGGACCCGAAGTTCGCGAAGGGCGTCGTGAAGCGCGCGGTGGTGGAGACGATCACCCCGGGCGCGGTGTTCGCCGATGATCTCCTCGATGGCACGCGCGACAACTTCCTCGCGGCGGTCACCGTGGATGGTGCGCAGATCGGTGTGGCCGCGGCCGACCTGTCGACGGGCGTGTTCCGCCTGGTGCTCACCACCGCCAACGACATCGATGCGGTGCTTGCGCGACTCGCGCCACGCGAAGTAGTCGTCAACGAGCAGTTGCCCGCCGCGCTCCATGCCGTGGTGCAAGAGCGCACGCGGCTGCTCAGTGTGCGGCCGGCGTGGGAGTTCGATGCCGCCCTCGGTGGCGAGGCCCTCACGCAGCAGTTCGCGCTCGCGTCGCTCGCCGGCTTGGGCATCGAGACCAGCGCCGCCGCGGTGATCGGCGCGGCGGGCGCGCTGCTCCGCTACTTGCGCGAGCTCCAGCCCGCCGGCATCCCGCATCTCGCGCGGCCGGTGCTGGAATCGACGACGGCGGTCATGCCGCTCGACGAGATGACGCGTCGCAATCTCGAGTTGGTGGAGTCGATGCGCGGGGGGACGGAGGGCACGCTGCTCTCCGTGCTCGATCGTACGCACACGCCGATGGGGGCGCGGCGGCTGCGGCAGTGGTTGCTCGCGCCGTTGGTGGATGCGGCGCTCATCACCGATCGGCTCGATGCGGTCGCGGCGCTCACCACCGATGGCTTGGCGCGCGGTGCCCTGCGGACCGCCCTCGACGGCGTGCGCGACGTCGAACGTCTCGCCAGCAAGGCCGCGGCGGGTCGCGCCACGCCGCGCGAACTCCGCGCGCTCGGCGATTCATTGCACCGGTTGCCCGCCGTGTCGGCCGCGCTCACGCCCACACAGGTGCCAGGCGCCCTCGGCGCGATCCACGCAAGCTGGGATGATGCCGCACCGCTCGCGGCGCGCATCACGCACACGCTCGTGGAGCGTCCACCCCTGCAGATCGGCGATGGCGAGACGATCGCGCCCGGCTTCGACCCGGAGCTCGATGCGCTCCGGCAGTTGCGCGATGGTGGCAAGGATGCAATCGCCGCACTGCAAGCCGAGGAGCGCACGCGGACGGGCATCAGCTCGCTGAAGGTCGGCTACAACCGCGTGTTCGGGTACTACCTCGAGATCACGCGCGCCAACGCGCATCTCGTGCCCGCGGAGTACCAGCGTCGCCAAACGCTCACGGGCGCGGAACGCTACGTGACGCCCGCGCTCCAGGCGTTCGAAGAGCGCATCCTCACGGCGACCGACCGCAGCGAGACGCTGGAACGTGACCACTTCGAGGCGTTGCGGAGCGCCGTGGGGGCCGCGATCGCGCCACTGCAAGCGATCGCCGATCGCCTGGCCACGCTCGATGTGCTCGCCACGCTCGCGGAGGTCGCGGTGCACGAGGGCTACGTGCGGCCGACCATCACCGACGACATCACGCTCACCATCGTCGGGGGACGGCATCCCGTCGTGGAGCGGACGATGCCGCGCGACCAGTTCATCCCCAACGATCTCGCCCTCGACGCGGCCCAACGCGTGATCGTGCTCACGGGCCCCAACATGGCGGGCAAGAGCACGATCCTGCGGCAGATCGGGCTCATCGTGCTGCTGGCGCAGGTGGGGTCGTTCGTACCCGCCACCGCGGCGACGATCGGGCTGTGCGATCGCGTCTTCACGCGTGTGGGCGCGAGCGACAATCTCGGGCGCGGTCAGTCGACGTTCATGGTGGAGATGGCCGAGACCAGCGCGATCCTGCACACGGCGACGGCGCGCAGTCTGGTGTTGCTCGACGAGATCGGTCGGGGCACCGCCACGTGGGATGGGCTCTCGATCGCGTGGGCGGTCACCGAACACCTGCATGAGCGCGTGGGATGCAAGACGGTGTTCGCCACGCACTACCACGAGCTGACGCAGCTCGAGCGCGAGCTCAGCGCCGTGCGCAACTTCAACGTCGCGGTGCGCGAAGTCGGCGAACAGATCCTGTTCCTGCATCGCTTGCAGCCCGGCGGGGCGGATCGGTCGTACGGGATCGAGGTCGGGCGGTTGGCTGGCTTGCCGCCAGCGGTCATCGCGCGCGCACGCACGCTGCTGCGCTCGCTCGAGGGCGGCGATCTCGTGCGCGCTGTGGGCACACCGAGTGGGCGCCCCGTGCCGCCGGCCGAGCAACTCGGCTTGTTCGGCGCGCCGCCGCCGCATCCGGTGGTGACCGCCCTGCAACAGGTGGATGTGGATCAACTCACGCCACTGGCCGCGCTGCAGCTCGTGGCCTCGCTGGCCGCGGACGCCCGCGGCGGATCCGCGCCCCGCGCGTGACCCGCTCCCGCGTCGCCCTGTTGGTGCTCGCCTTGAGCGTCGGGTGTGGCGATCGGGTGCCGGTCCCCGCGGATGTGCCCACGGATACGGTGATGGACGCGGCGCCGGTGATGACCAACGCGGAATTCCCTTTTCGCTATCCGCCCGAATTGTGGGCGCAGCGGGTGCAGGGGGATGTGCTCCTCCGCCTGTTCGTCGACACCGCGGGCATCCCCATCGACGACTCGACGCGGATCGTGACTCCCTCGGGCATCCCCGCGCTCGACTCCGCGGCCCTCGTGGGGGCGCCGCGCCTCCGCTTCTCGCCAGCGCGCCGTGATGACGCCGCGCTCGCCGTGGCGGTATTGTTCCCCGTGTTGTTCCGTCATCCGGATGCGCCGCCTCTTCCCGGCGACTCCGCGCTTACGCATCCTGTCCGTCGCCCCGACCTTCCGTGAATCACGCGACCCCGTACGACAACGTCCTCGACACCATCGGGTGGACGCCGCTCATCCGCCTCAACCGTGTCACGCAGGGCATCCGCACGCCGGTGTACGGCAAGGCGGAGGTCTTCAATCCGGGCGGCTCCGTCAAGGATCGCATCGGACTCCCGATCATCGAAGCGGCGGAGCAGGAGGGCCGACTCAAGCCCGGCGGCACGATCGTCGAGGGCACGAGCGGCAACACCGGGGTCGGGCTCGCGATCGCCGCGGCGCTCAAGGGCTACAAGTGCATCTTCACGATGCCCGACAAGATGTCGCAGGAGAAGGTCCGCTTGCTCAAGGCGTACGGCGCCGAGGTGATCATCACGCCCACGGCGGTGCCGGCGGATCATCCGGACAATTACGTCATGATGGCCAAGCGCATCGCGGCGGAGACGCCGAACGCGGTGCTGGCCAACCAGTTCTACAATCCCGCCAATCCCGCGGCGCACTACGCGACTACGGGTCCCGAGCTGTGGGCCCAGAGCAGCGGGCGCATCACGCATTTCGTGGGCGCGGCGGGCACGGGCGGCACGCTCACGGGCACGGGCCGCTACCTCAAAGAGCAGAACCCCAACATCAAGATCGTCGCTGGTGATCCGGCGGGTTCCATCCTCGCCGAGCATTATCGCACGCACGGCGCGTCGGTGCCGGAAGGTGCGCCGTACAAGGTCGAAGGCATCGGACAGGACAAGATCCCCGGGACCCTCGACATGACGGTGATCGATGCGTTCCACACCGTCTCGGACCGCGATGCGTTCTCGATGGCGCGGCGCATCACGCGCGAAGAAGGCATCTTCGTCGGGGGATCGGCGGGGCTCATCACGCACGTCGCGTTGCAGGTCGCGCGCGAACTCGATGATCCCAACGGCTTCGTCGTCACGTTCCTCTGCGACACCGGTGAGCGCTATCTCTCCAAGCTGTACAACGACGAGTGGATGCGCGAGAACCAGATGCTCGATCCCGACAAGGTCTCGCTCGGCCAACTCGTCATGCTCAAGTCCGGCGAGGTCCCGGCGCTGGTCGCGACCACGGCGGGGGCGCCCGTGCGGCAAGCGCTGCGCTTGATGGCACTCCACGATGTGTCGCAGCTCGCCGTGATGGACGGCGCGACGTGTGTCGGCTCCGTGAGCGAGACCGCCCTCTCGATCCGCGCCCTCGAGAACACCAAGCTGCTCGACGCGGTGGTCAGTGACGTCATGGACAGCCCGTTCCCGACGGTGGACCATGACTCGCCGATCGAGCCGGTGACCAAGATGCTCACCAAGGCCAATCACGCGGTGCTCGTGCGCACCAACGGGACCATCACGGGCATCCTCACGCGCTCCGACGTCCTGCATTTCCTGATGAGCCGCTAGGCTCTCGTTCCTCTCGCCCGTTCTCGCTGTGCGCATCACGGTCCTGCTCGGTGGTACCTCGTCCGAACGCGATGTCTCGTTGGCCTCAGGGCTACGGGTGGTCGGTGCGCTGCGCGCACGTGGGCACCACGTCACGCCCCTCGATCCCGCCACGGGCGTCCTCGATGACGCCGCGTTGGCGGCCCTCGCGTCCGGAGTGCGTCGGGCCCCACCGACGACCGCCGAGCTCGCGGCCCTTGACCAGCAGGCGCTCGGCGCGCGGCTCGGCACGCACGAGGCGATCCGGTCAGCCGAGGTCGTGTTCAACGCGTTGCATGGCGGGGCGGGCGAAGATGGCACCATCCAGGCCATCCTCGATGCCGGGAAGGTCGCCTACACAGGCAGTGGCGCGCTGGCGTCGGCCCTCGCGATGGACAAGGATCTGTCCAAGGCGCTCTTCCGGAGTGCTGGGGTGTCGACGGCCGACTGGCGGATGGCCCCCGTGGATCCCGACGAGGCGATCGAGACCTTGGGGCTGCCGCTGATCGTGAAGCCGTCCAAGCAAGGGAGCACGGTCGGGCTGACGCTGGTGCGCGAGGCCGCGGCACTCTCCGCCGCGATCGCGCTGGCCTTCCAGCACGACGACGAGGTGATGCTGGAGCGGTTCGTACCGGGGCGCGAGTTCACGGTCGGGATCCTCGGGGACGTCGCGCTCCCGGTGGGGGAGATCATCTCCCAGAACGAGCTGTATGACTATGAGGCCAAGTACACGCCGGGGATGGCGCGGGAGGTCTTCCCAGCCGATCTCAGCGCGGCCGCGACCGCGGAGGTGCAGGCGCAGGCCCGCCGCGCCTTTCGCGCGCTCAAGCTCCGGGGGTACGCGCGGATTGACTTCCGCATGACCGCGGACGGAACGTTCTATTGTCTGGAGGCCAATACCAACCCTGGCCTCACCGAGTTGAGTCTCATTCCCCAAGCCGCTGCGGCCGCGGGGATCCCGTTTCCCGAGTTGTGCGAGCGCATCGCTGTGATGGCGGCGCCGAGGAGCACCGAGCAGTCATGAGCATGCCGACGTTCAATGCCGCCGCCTTGTCGGGTATCCCCGCGGGCGTCCAAGCGCAGGGCGTGTGGAGGGGACGCCGTCAGCGCTTCGTGCGGTTCGCCGGCGAAGCGGAGACCGCGACGATGTACAGCGCCGGTGCGGCGGCATGCGAAGGTGACCTGGGCGCGCGCGGCGCGCCACCGACCGGGCTCCGCTGAGGGCCTGATGCACACGGCGTCCGACGACACCCCCGTGGTGCCGCGCACCCCTCCGGTGGTGTGGTGGCTCATCGCGATCAACATCGCGGTGGCCTTCGTGCAGCTGACCATCGTCAGTCCCGTCGATGTCCGCAGTGCGCTCGGTTTCGAGATGAGCGACCTGCAGGGCCGTTGGTGGAGCGTCGGGACGTACATGTTCGTGCACGCGGGGTTCTGGCATCTCGCGCTCAACATGTACTCGCTGTGGTTGTTCGGTCCGCGCGTCGCGGCCACGCAGCGTCCAGGGCAGTTCGTCGGGTACTACATGCTCTGTGGGCTCGGCGGCTGGTTCTTCCACGTGTTGTTCACGCCGCAGGGGTTGTTGCTTGGCGCGTCCGCCGCGGTGATGGGCGTGATGCTGGCGTACGCCACGCGCTGGCCCGACGAGGAACTGCTGCTGATGGGGATCGTGCCCATCACGGTGCGGTGGCTCGTCGTGCTCCTGGTACTCGCGAACGTGGTCGGTGGGATCTCGGCCGAGGCCGGTGCTGGCGTGGCGTACCTCGCGCATCTCGGTGGGCTGGCCACGGGCTGGGTCGCGCTCCGGATGGCGGGGGTCATGTCGCTCGACGGGATGCGTCCGCGCGTGGCGCCGATGGCCGACGAACCCGACGACATGCCGCCGCGGGCGGTGCCACGCACGATGCCGCGTCCCCGGCCGGAGCGCGAGACGCGGGGCGAAGTGGACGAGATCGTCGCCCAGAGTGCGGCGGCCATTGCGGAGCGCGCCGCACGCCCCTCCGTGCCACGCGCGGCGCGTCCGCCCGCCAAGGCGCTGGCCGGCGAGATGGACCGCATCCTGGACAAGATCTCATCCGAGGGTCTCGACGCGCTCAATGCGGCGGAGCGCCGGTTGCTCGAAGAAGCCGCCCAGCGCCTTCGCGAGCGCTGACTGCCGATGTTCCCCCGGAGGCATTAGCCTTCAGGCATGCCTGCCCCACAACTTCTCGAAGTCTTTCCCAATCCGTATCCCGGACGCGACTACGTCATCCACATGACGTGCCCGGAGTTCACCTCCCTCTGTCCACTCGGTGGGATCGAGTCCGATGCATCGGAGCTGCAGCTGCTCACGGGCGGCGCGCCGGATTTCGCGACGATGCTCATCGAGTACGTCCCCGCGGAGCACTGTGTGGAGCTGAAGTCCCTGAAGCTCTATTTGTGGAGCTTCCGCAACGACGGCATCTTCTACGAGCGCGCGGTGAATCGCATCCTCGACGATCTGGTCGAGACCGTCAAGCCGGCCAAGATGACGGTGACGGGCGACTTCAACATCCGGGGCGGGATCAAGTCGTTGATCACCGCCACCTACCGCGCGAACGCGCCGCGATGATCGGCATGTCCATCGGCGTCCAGCCGATGGACCCGCGTCGACCGGTCGCATGGAGGCCCGTCACGCGGTCGATCGTGTCGTGCGCGTCGCCGACGCCGGCCCCCAGTTTCCCTTGGAGGGCCACGCGCACCCGCTCGGCTGTCCTACGTCCAAACCCATGCGTGCCGGCTGCCGATGACCAACTCGTACCCGCCGTCGCGCGTGCGGCTGGTCCTCGCGTTCCTCTGCTTGTATCTGGTGTGGGGGTCCACGTATCTGGCCATCAAGTGGGTCGTGGCCGACATCCCGCCCTTCACGGCCGTCGTGATCCGTCAGGGCGTCGCGGGAGTGATCCTCTTTGCGTGGGCCATGAGCCGTGGGGTGGCGCGGCCCACGCGGGGTGAGTGGCGGGTGGCGTTCATCGTCGGCACGATGCTCCTGGCGGTGGGCAATGGCATGGTGAACTGGGCGTCGCAGCAGGTACCCAGTGGCTTGGTGTCATTGATCGTGTCGAGTCTGCCGATCTGGATCGTGGGGCTCCAGTGGGCGCGGCCGGGGGGCACGGCCCCGACACGGCGTGAGGCCGGCGGCGTGGTGCTGGGCACACTGGGCATCGTGGCGTTGGTGTGGAGTGCCGGCGGCATCGGGGCCGCCACGGGCAATGCGCGCGGCGTGTTGATCGGGTGC
This sequence comes from Gemmatimonadaceae bacterium, assembly GCA_040374005.1. Lineage (GTDB taxonomy): Bacteria > Gemmatimonadota > Gemmatimonadetes > Gemmatimonadales > Gemmatimonadaceae > DASRAP01. The sequence continues at coordinate 48,817 of JBEIVF010000001.1, forward strand.
GCGGCATTGCTCGTCTCGAGCTGCTCGTGGGCGGCGGGGAGCCTGTACTCGCGGGGCGCCCCGCGGCACCGCGATGGGTCGATGGCCTCCGGGATGGAGATGATCGCCGCGGCCATCGTCCTGATCCCCATCTCGTTCCTCATCGGCGATGTGGGGCGGTTCGAGTTTGCGAGCATCTCGGCGGCGAGTTGGTGGGCCTTGGCGTACTTGATCGTGTTCGGGTCGGTGATCACGTTCAGCGCCTACAACTGGTTGCTTCGAGTCACGACCCCCGCACAGGTGTCGACCTACGCCTACGTGAATCCGGTGGTGGCCGTGCTCCTCGGGACGACCCTCGGGGGGGAGCGGCTCACGCCGGGTCTCGTTCTCGCTTCGGCGTTGGTGTTGGGGGCCGTGGTGTTGCTGACGTTGCCGAAGCGGTGGGGACGGTAGCGTATTCCCGTTCGAGTCAATTATCTTACGTGACTTGGCTAGGTAGCTCAGTTGGTAGAGCACACGACTGAAAATCGTGGTGTCGGCGGTTCGATCCCGCCCCTAGCCACTTCGCAGAACAGACAGGGGGCCGCGCGCGCGGCCCCCTGTCGTGTTTCGTCCCTGCCGCGCGGCGTGCGCGGCGTGCGCGCCGCGTCAGCGTGCCGCGAGCGCCTCGGCCATGCCCCGCGCCTTGGCGCTGGTGAACGCCCCGACGCTCCGCCAGTGCACGGTCCCCGCCCGATCGACCACGAGGATGTGGATCGACGCTTCGGAGTCGATCGCCAGTGCGTTCTTGAACGGCGTCTTGTCGATGTACAGCGTGATCGTGCGCTCACGCGCCGCGCGTGAGGTGATGCCGCGCGCCATCCCGCGATCGATGTAGCCGCGGATCAGCCCCACCATCCGCCCGATCGTCGGGAGCTCGTAGTACTCCGTGCCCGGGATGCGGGCGAGGAGCCCCTGCACGTGCGGGAGCCAGGAGTCCACCTCGGCCTGCTGCTCGCGCTTGAAGGCGACGAACACCACGTTGCGCTCGCCACCGAAGTCGGCGGGCAGCGTGAACGCTTGCCGCTCCAAGTTGTCGCTGGAGAGCGTGGGGAAGCGGACCGAATCGACGCCGAACACGGCGAACGAAAGTGCGAGGAGCAACGTCATAGGAGGGGGAGCATTGTCAGAAAGCGGACCGCGCCACAGCTTAGAGCAGTTCTCACCACTCTCGGAGACCCGGATGTCGAAGCAGATCTCCCGCCGCGATTTCGTGGCGGCTACCGGTACTATCGCCGCCGGTGCCATGATCGTTCCCCGCCATGTGCTGGGGATGGGGTACCAGGCGCCCAGCGCCACGTTGAATATCGCCATCGTCGGCGCCGGCGGGATGGGCGCGAGCAACATGGGGCAGTTGCTCACCGAGAACATCGTCGCCATTTGCGACGTGGACATGCCGCTCGTCGAACGGGGCTTGGCC